>NZ_CAXAVM010000039.1:0-42920 GCF_963972345.1 uncultured Gimesia sp.
CGACTCTCATTAAAACCAGCATGGAATAAACGAATTCTGCCAGTGCGGGATAATGTATCAACTGCGTGGTCAGCAGTGACCAGATATAACCGACAATCAGTTCCGGAACCAGTAAAGGAGCCAGGATCAGTAACCATAAAAAGAATGAGATGCGTGATTCAGTCCGATCAATCAGACTCGACAGACTCTGGCAGAGATAGACTCCGGTCAGCGAAATGATGAGACTGCGTAAGACAGACACACCACAGATTGTGGTCAGGCTCATTTCAAATACTCCGACTTGAGCCAGTCCAGAGTCAGTTTTCTCTGTTGCACCAGATCGGATAGAGGATATGCCTGTTGAATATAGGGTCGATATTTCTGAACGTCATCGGGAACCAGATCCCAGTTCACTGTTCCCAGGGGAATCTGGCGTGATTGCGATTGGGATAATTCCAACTCGACCTCTGCCGAGAGCAGATAATCGACCAGTGCTTCCGCCTGTTTTCGGCGTTTCGTGCCTTTGATGATGGCAACACTGTTGGGAATCAGCAGCGCCTTTTCTTCAACTAAAACAGGTAAGGCCGATACAGGTTGTCCTGCATCGACGGCGACAAAATAATCATCGGTGTCCGTATAACCCAGAATACAGGCACCTGATGCTACCAGGTTTTTCACACTGGAGTTTCCGGATGTAACCTGAATACCGCGTTCCTGCAGCGAATGGTACCACTCCTGCAGGCGATCTAATCCCCAGGCGTCACACAGAATTGCAAAATGCGAGAGTGTCGTTCCATAAAGAGGCTTGGCGATTGCCACCTGGTTCAACTGCCCCGCCAATGTTGTTTCCACATTTTCATAAGTCAACGAATAGGATTCTGTATTCGCGATATAAACACGCAGTCGTGCGGCAAATCCGGTCCAGCAACCATCCGGATCTTTAAATGCAGCGGGAATGCGGTCATAACCTGGCCCCTGGTAGGATTCCAGCAAACCCTGATCTTTCAAAGCAGCTGTTCCCAATGCCTGGTTATTCCAGAACACATCACACTGCGGATGGTCTTTTTCGCGAATGATTAAATTTGTCAGACCCAGCGACTTGGTGGCTTCCGTATCGAAACGGGGTTCGACTTTGATGCCCGTCTGCTGTTCAAATTGCTTAAGAATCTTTTCTGAGAAAACGGAATCATGCGCGCAATAGACGACCAGCGCCTCATCCTGATTCTGGAAATAGAAGACCAGTCCGAGCATGAGGATGACAGCGAACTCAATCAACGCCAGCATCAACCATCCGGACCTGGTCCTGCGACCATTGATTTGATTCATTTGCCGGTTGCGTTCTCTTCAGTTTTTTTCTCAAGCGAGTTGAAATATTTTTTGATGCCCTCATGATATCCCGGGGGGATCTGTTCCTGCATGATGGCTTCGCTCATTCCCTGTTTGAGGTCGGTAAACAGCTTGTTGTAATCTTTCTGAGCTTCCCCCCGATCACTGAGACCTTTGGTTTTAAAGGAGAGCAGCACTTTACCAGCGGTAATCGCAGACTTTGATTTTTCTGTTTTGAATCCCTTGTCTCCGGTATCATCTTCGTCGACTTTGCCTCCGCCACCCTGCCCTTCACCGCCGGTTCCTTCGCCTTGCATGTCGCCCATCAACTGGGAATACAGGTCTTCGTAGTCTTCCAGAGTCAGGCAGTTTTCACAGGCTTCGCCATCCAGTCCTGATTTATCATTCGCTTTTTTTGCCTTGGAAAGAACGGTTAACGCTTCTTCCAGTTTTTTCAGATCTTTGGCCGACTGGGCGATTTCTTTTAATTCCATCTTAGCCAGATCCATAGACTGCATTGCTTCCCGCAGGGCTTCATCCTGTGGAATGCCTTTGGATTGGGCCATCTGCATCTGCTTCATGGCCCGCTTTAAGGCGGCTGCCATTGGTTTGGAATTCGTCTGCTCACGGGCAAACGATTCCATCTCCTTCATTTTTTTCTGAATCTCATTCTTCAGTTGTTCCCGTTTGACCGGATCTGTTTCCTTCTGCAGTCGCTGCAACTGGTCTTTCAGCTCTTCCATTTCTTTCATGAGCGACTGGGTTGATCCCTCCTGCAGCTCTTTGTTCCATTTCTGCATACCCTCCGCCTTGGACATGCCACCGAATTTTTGCGCCTGATCCGTTTTCATCATCATGCTTTTCATATTCTCTTCGGCCCGTTTACGCCATTGTCCGCCGAGAGATTTCTGATGTGCTGCGAGGGCCTCTGCGTTTTTCTGCTTTTTACCAGGTACCATTTTCCGAAAGTCAGATTTCAGGTTTTCAACAGCCAGTTTAACTTCTTTCGATTCTTCGTCATTTTCCCCGTTGTCCTTATTTTTCAATTCTGCGAGTCGGGCCTTGGTCGCCTTTTTCGTAGTCTGGAACTCTTTCACTTTTTCCTGTTCGACTTCTGCTGCCTGAACTTTGCCAAAGGGGTCATACTGGGGGGTATATTCCAGCAGTAAAAACAGGATCAGTCCTGCAGAGCAGCAGAGGGAAAAGCGCTTGGCCCACACAAAAGGTACCACCTGGGCCGGTTGGATTTTCGTTGCCTGCTGTTCCGCATCCTGAATCACCAGGGGCTTATAATTTCCAATCGCCTTCTCCAGCATCGTGACTGTCAGAAACAGATCCTTGGTTTTCTGCTTCTGATCAATCAGTCGGGCTGCCTGCTCTTTGTCGGGTTTACGGAACAGAATGAATGACAGCACAAGAGTACCGACGGCAACGACTGCCAGTGATGGCAGCGTAAACCAGTCAGTCAGGTACCCGGTAAATCGGCTGAACAGCATGGCAGTCAGATAAATGCCGAGGGAAATACAAAAGGATACGAAAACCTTCCGCCCCCACACCGCCAGTGCCAGTCGCTGTTGTACGCGATCAATTAATCGAGTGGATTTTGTTATCTGTTTCATGGGTCTTGCCTCAAACAGGGAGGAGTAATGCCGTTTTCAGTTTTTGTTTCCGGACGTTTCAATAGCGTCCGCTTCTGCAGGACTGATCAGTTGATCCTGGTCTATATCATATTGATCAAATAATGCCGGATCAAACAGGAATTCTCGACGTGACAGGTCGCCATCCCGATTACGATCCATACGCTGAAACCAGCGCGGCCCGTTCACGGTTCTGGGGATCAGCATATTCTGTTGCATCGACATCGCATCAGATCGTGGTGCGAATTTAAATAATTCCGGTTTTCCCAGTTCAAATGTAATTTTGAAATGCCCTTTCAACTCACTATGATCCAGCGCTTGATCACGATTGCCGTCGTAATCTTTAACGCGTTGGATACTGTTCTGCAATTCTCGCGGGCTTAAACGCCGATCCAGATCGGTATCCAGAATTTCAAACAGAGATTTTCCATCATTGGCGACTGTCATCACCACCTGATTTTGGACTTCGGACGTATCTTTGATTAAAAAATCGGTCAATTCCTCAACAAACAGCATCTCGTCCTTATTTTTATCGACTTTTTGATATTCTATTCCAGGCAAATTCAGCTGCGCAAATTCCGCTTGTGTCAGATAGCCATTTTTATCGCCATCGACCACACGAAATCTTGTCTGGTAAAATCGCACATTATCTGCCAGCAGGTGTCGCGTACTTTTGACACGCAATTCCAGTAACAGCCCATCAATGTGGAATTCCATTTTTGAACTTGAAACGACTTGAACGTCATGCACCCGGTTTGTTGTTTTGTCAAGAAACTTCAGTTGAGGTCGAAAAGTCTGTTCTCGCGGTATCGCAATCTCTAATTGTACATCCGGAATCGGATTCTGCAGGTATTCAAACAGTTCTTCACGATTCAAGAATCCATCGGCATTTTTGTCTGACTCAGGCAAGTGCCCGGTATCCTGTCGCTTCTGCTGAAAACAGCTGATGGCAATTGCATCTATTTCTGAACGAGTATGCTCGCTGTACTTCTTTAAGATTTCATCAATGGCTTTGTTAACCGAACGATCGTGATCCAGGCGGAGAAAGGGTGTTTCCACTTCCGTCTGACGGACTGGATTCGGGGACGCCATGTTCGCTCGGTCGGAGTTAAACGGGCGCAATTCTGCCAGATTCAGAACTTCATCTTCATCGCGATCAAACAGGAACAGTGTCTGCGGGCTGGCTTGCAGTTCCGCATCACTGAGAGTGCCATTCTGATCCTGATCGAGCTTACGAAACAGTTCTATCACCTGGGAACTTCGTGAAGGCACACCCGCAATCCGAAAAGCAGAACCCTGCCCACTGTGAAGATAGACTGCAAATTCTTTCAGGCTGAGACGCTGATCGACGGGATCTGAATCCAGCCGCTTGAGGCGAGACTGCACAGACCCTGTGTCGTAACGCTGAATGCCAAACGCAGGCAGAGACTTCAATTCTTTTAAATCGAGAACACCATCTTCATCCTGGTCGAGCGAGGTAAACATTCTGTCAATGTAATCATTGCTGATCGAACGGAAATCGGACTGATCCACCAGCAGAGTGAATTCCAGGATGACCGGTGCCGAAGGGGCGAGCAAGATGATTCTCTGTGCCGAATCTTGATTGGCAGAAACAGGATGTACCTCTCCCGCCTGAATATCGGACTTGAAAAGAGTTCCCAATATTCCCATTACAAAAACCAGGATGATCGTTTTCGATACAGGATTCATCATTAATGATTCAATAAAAATTCGCTGCTGTTCAACAACGCCCAGAACAGATTGGAATAGGCGTGTGTCCGCTCCTCTTCTGTTTTGGCAGAGGAAATATACGCATTCAGTTTTTTCACTTCGGATTCAGAAGGAGGTCGAGATAAAGTACAAAGGTAAAAGGCTTCGATTTTGTCTGATATGGTAGAGCCGGGAAATTCCACGATTGCCGTAAAAACATCCGACTGTTCAAGACTGGTGGCGTTTGTCATGAAGGTGCCATTCATTAAAGCCAGTGCCTGCAGAATGGTTGCCCGGGGATCCAGTTGATTCTCGGAATCCGTCTGGAACAGGTCCCGCATTTCGGATTCGGGAGTATTCGGTCCCTGTGAAAGCAAAAAGGGATCGACTTCAGTCGTCTGCCGGAAGAATCCGGTGGCCTGCACCAGATTGGCAAAAATCTGCTCCGCCGACAGTCCCCGCGTCGGCATTTTACCATACCATTCTACACGGGATTGACTGGAATCGGTCTGACGGCTGGTCCGCTGATAAGTCTGGCTGTTTACAATTTCCCGGATCAGGAATTTCAGGTCGTATTCCTGTTTCCGCAGAGCATGAGCCAGCAGTTCGAGAAGTTGCGGATGAGTGGCAGGATTGGACGAAGAAAAATCGTCTACCGGATCAACGATTCCCCGTCCGAAAAAAAGGCTCCAAACTCGATTGGCAGTCGCTTTGGCAAAATAAGGGTTGTCTTGTGCTGTGATCCATTCAGCCAGTTGCACTCTGGGGGCGGTATCTCCCTGTTCCCATTCAGGTTGGATTCCATCCAGAAATATGGCATCAACCAGCCGATTCGTATCGGGAATTTTGATCTGGGGTCGTCCGCCGGATTCTCTCAGATTCAGAGTGACAGCAATCTGATCTGGCTGAGTCTGTTCAATGTTCGCAAAGAATGCCGCGTATTCCCAGAACTGCTGCTGTTTCCAACTGTCAAAGGGGTGGTCATGACATTGGGCACATTCAATTCGGACGCCCAGAAAAGCACGCGAAGTTCCTGCAGCCAGATTCTCGGGTTTCAGCTGTTTCACGACATAATAGGCACGCGGTGTCAGATCCTGGGTTAATTCGCCCGGTTGAGTTTGTGAATTGACATCCAGCGGCGTACTGAGAATCTGACGGGCCAGTTCATCGTAAGGAGTGTTAGCCTGAAACCGGGACCTCAACCAGGCTTCAAATTCAGGAATCTGTCCTCTGAGTTGAAGATTTGAGGTTATTTCAGGCAGCAGCAGATCACGCCAGACATTTGTGAAATGTACGACAAAACCAGGGCTCGCGAGGAGGCGGTCTACCAACTGTTCCCGTTTCCGGGGAGACTGATCGGCAAGAAAACGACGCACTTCGGCGACCGGTGGTATTTTTCCGGTTAAGTCCAGCGTAACGCGACGCAGAAATTCAGCATCTGTGGAACGGGGCGCAGGAATGATACCTTCGCGTTTTTGTGCCTCATCCACCAGCCTGTCGATTTGAGCTGACAGAAGACCGGTTTTCGACTGGACTTCCGAATCAGCGTTTACCATAGGCGATTGAAACATTGTCAGAGTGAACAACGACGCAATCAATGCCGCCAGGTGGCCTGTCGGATGAATAAAATTGCACCGTTTTGTAAGTTCTCTCAACACTGCTTAACCATTCTCAATCGCATTGATTTTGTCTGATTCAGGGAACGATTCATCCCGGTCGAGACTTTGAAAGGAAGATTCTGTTTTATATAGTCAATTGTACAACGCCTGATTGCGAATACAAGGTCGATCTGACCTGTCCCAATGGCAGCCCAGAACGTTAGAATCGTTCTGGTTCGTTGATAGCGACTCTTCAAGATCATCAACGGCCAATTTTCAAGACCGGTTCACCAGTGAGACCGTTTTAATCCTGCTTTTTGCGTATTTAATTTGAAATCGCCCCTCATTTCTCAAAGAAATCAGATTTAAGAATGCTGACTTACCTGAAGCTGTTTATCAAGAAGTACAAGGATGATTTATTCGTCATCGTCGCCGGAGCAGGCATGCTTTATTTTGCCACTCTCGACAGGGAACTGGGCTGGTTCTGGAATTCCGCAGGATTTGTCATACTGATCTGGGGAATTGCAACCTTATGGATGAATTTACGTTCCAGCGAAAACCCGAAACAAAATGGTAGCAACGCGGACTCCTGATACGCTAACATTGACAGGAAAGCTTATGTTAACGCCATTCCTTTGCCAGCTGTTCAAGATATAGAAGCACATATGCCTTTTCCCAGACTACTTATTCAGAACCTGTTGTGTGTATTTTGTGTTCTCTCTCTGCTCCCGAATCCGCTCATTGCGGGAGACTGGCCGATGTGGCGATATGATGCAGGTCACACTGCTTCGACTCCACACGATCTGCCTCACAAACTGGCTCCTCTCTGGTCCCGTTCTTTTGGTGCACGTGAACAGGTGTGGGATGATCCACTCAATAATGATCTGATGACCTATGATAAGATTCTCGAACCAGTCGTAGTCGGCAAGCGAATGTATGTCGGTTTTAATGATGCAGACAAACTGATCGCTTTAAATACAGAGACTGGCAGGACACTCTGGACGTTCTTCGCGGAGGGGCCCATCCGCTTCTCACCGGTCGCGACTGAGGCACGCGTCTACCTGGTCAGTGATGATGGTTACTTATACTGCCTGGATTCTGCCACTGGGAAGTTGGTCTGGAAGTTTCGTGGCGCACCATCGGCACAAAAAGCCCTGGGTAATAAACGTGTCATCTCAGCCTGGCCCGCGCGGGGCGGTCCCGTGCTTTATAATGACACCGTCTATTTTGCGGCGAGTATCTGGCCTTTTATGGGCACTTTCATCTATGCGCTCGATGCAGAATCCGGAAATGTTATCTGGGTTAATGATTCGACCAGTGCCAGTTATATCAAACAGCCTCACAGCGCCCCCTCTTTCGCAGGCGTTGCTCCTCAAGGGACACTGGTTGCAACAGAAGAACTACTGCTGGTTCCCGGCGGTCGATCCGTTCCTGCTGCACTGGATCGTAAAACAGGAAAACTCAAATATTTTCACCTGGGAGGAAAAGGAAACGGCGGTTCTTTTGTGATTGCTGGCGCGAAAGAGTTCTTTGTGCATACCCGCTACCGGGGCGTTCGTGCGTATCACCTGGAAACCGGTTTTCCGAACCTGTTTGTTTACAATGAACCGGTTCTCCACGAAGACCGGATCTATTCCGCTATCGAAAAAGACAAGCAGCCTCTGATTCAGGCCAGCAAAACCACTCACCAACCTCTCTGGACAATCGCCGCGGATGGCCGAGGTGATCTTATCCGTGCAGGTAATCGACTTTATGCAGCTGGTGACAAAAAGCTGGCTGCGATCCAGCTTCCAGCTTCGCCAGAGGAAAAACCTGAACTTGCCTGGGAACAGTCGGCACCAGAGGGGATTTTGCGTTTGCTGTCGGCTGATAATAAGTTGTTTGCTGTCACGTTAGAGGGAGACATCCTGGCGCTGGGCACTACAGAGGGCACTACAGATAATGCTCCGGAAAAGATAACAGCGGCACCGGCAACACTCCCGCCTCCCGATTTGCAAACCACGCAATTGGCTGATGCACTCCTTAAGGAAGCACAGTCCAGTCTGGGGTATGTGATCTGTTATGGCGCGGATCATGAAACGCTGTTTGATGCACTTCTCGCAAAATCAGATTTACAACTGATCGTGATTGAAGAGAACCTTGAGAAAATTAATAGATTGAGAGTTCGTTACGATGCGCTGGGCTTGTATGGTTCTCGGATTTCAGCACATCGTGGAACACCCGCATCGTTTCAGGCCCCTCAACATATTGCCCGTTTGACATTACTCAGCAATTCGATTGTTCAGACATTAAAAGCAGATCATTTAGAGCAGATTTACCGTTCGGTGCGACCTTACGGCGGCGTGATCTGGGTCCCCGATTCTGATCAGAGTCTGACTGATAAGCTCAGTAGACTATTGCAGGAGGCCGATCTGCCACAAGCTCAATTGAAAACCACGGCAACCGGTCATCTGATATCCCGTGAAGGTGCCTTGCCCGATTCTGCAGACTGGACCCATCAATATGGCGATATTGCGAATACCGTCAAATCAAATGACAAACGCGTGAAACTACCGCTGGGTGTTCTCTGGTTTGGCGGAAATACTCACGAAGACATTCTGCCACGCCATGGGCATGGACCTCCCGAACAGGTGATTGGCGGACGCACATTTCTGGAAGGGATGAACAGCCTCAGTGCACGTGATGTCTACACCGGGCAGGTACTCTGGCGCAGGGAATTCGAAGATCTGGGAACGTTTGGAATTTACTTCAACTCAACCTATGAAGATACTCCCCTCAGTACCCAATACAACCAGCGGCATATTCCTGGTGCAAACGCCCGTGGCACAAATTATATTGCAACAGCCGACGAAGTTTATCTGGCAATGCAACATGAATGTCATGTGTTGGACGCCCGCGACGGGTCAACAAAACGGATTATCAAATTGCCTGATCCACAGAAGGAATGGGCTTTCATAGCCGTTTATGATGCCATACTGCTGGCCGGGAACGGCTTTGGTCATTTTGGCAAACAGGTGGATGAAAAGCCGGGTAAAGATGGTCCGTCTGCGACAGATCTTTCCGCCAGCCAGGGTTTAATCGCCTACGATCGTCATTCGGGCGAGATCCTCTGGCAGGTCGATGCGATTCATTCTTTTCTACATAATGCCATCGTTGCAGGAAATAACCGGATTTACTGCCTGGATAAATTACCTGCCAGTGCCGAGAAAAAACTCTCGCGACGCGGACTCGTCGATCCCTCAAAATATCGTATTGTCTGTTTCGATGTCTTCACCGGTAAAGAACTCTGGTCGACCCGGGAAAGTATTTTCGGATCATGGCTGGGGTATTCCGAAAAACACGATCTGCTCTTGCAGGCGGGAGCACGGGCCAAAGACCGCCTGAGCGATGAAATTGGCCAGGGAATGATCGCCTACCATGCGAAAGACGGATCAATTCGCTGGGAGAACCAGAAGCGAAAATATACAGGCCCCTGCGTTCTGCATAATGATCTCATCATCACCTCGGCGAATTCCTATGAAGTCTCAGGAGGCGCATTCAACATCCTGGATGGCACACCTTACACGATTACCAATCCCATTACCCGGCAGAAAGAACCGCTGAAATTTTCACGGTCTTATGGCTGTAATTATGTAATAGCCAGCGAAAACCTGCTGACATTTCGTTCCGGGGCCGCCGGTTTTTACGATCTGCAATCTCAGAGTGGTACCGGAAATTTTGGTGGCTTCAAATCAAGTTGCACGTCGAATCTGGTTGTGGCAAACGGAGTATTGAATGCGCCCGATTACACGCGTACCTGCAGCTGTTCCTATCAAAACCAGACTTCGCTCGCATTGATTCATATGCCTGAAATCGAATTCTGGACGAACAGCCAGTTAGGCAGCGATGCAAAATCAACAGGAACGGTCAAACAGGCAGGCATCAATTTTGGTGCCCCTGGGGATCGAAGTTCCGAAAACGGTACGCTCTGGCTCGATTACCCCAGTGTCGGGGGGCGATCACCTGACCTGAAAGTAACCGTCTCAAATAAAAAGTATGAAGTCTTTCGCCATCACGCTCTGAAAATTCAGAATTCATCCAAAAACGACGGGATGAACTGGGTGGCTGCGTCCGGAATTATCGATCCTCAGAAAATCACCATTGCCATTCAGCAGGATGCAAACGCCGAACCGCTCCCCGGAATTCCGATTGCCGGCGTGGATGACGATGCAGAAGAAGATTCCAAAGGGGAAGTCAAACTCCACAGCAGCGATCTGGAACTGGGATTAGACGCGGGGGATCCCCAGGTGGTCGGAGTCCGTTTTTCAAACGTCCCGCTCTCTGCCGATGATCAAGTGGAGTCTGCCTGGATTCAGTTTACGGTAGATGAAACAGGCAAATCACCGGCCCGATTGAAAATTGAAGCAGAGGCGGCTTCTGATGCAGCGCCTTTTGTCGAATCCAAACAGAACCTCTCCAGCCGCAAACGAACGAAAGCGAACGTCGAATGGTCTCCCCCAGCCTGGATGAAAGTGGATGTGCATGCTGAAGATCAGGCTACTCCTGATTTGAAGGCACTGCTTCAGGAAATACAGTCTCAGCCAGGTTGGTCCAAAGGTAATTCGATCTGTTTTCTGATCACAGGCAAAGGAACCCGCATCGCCCGGTCCTATAAGGGGGCTTCATCAGGCTCGGCACGTCTTGTGTTGAAAATGAAAGGCGATTCGTCCGAAGATCAGAATCAGGAAACAAAGCAACTCGGTGCAACAGCCACCCATTATTACACTGTCAAACTGACATTTACCGAGCCCGATGAAACTGTAAAAGCGGGCCAGAGATCGTTTCATATCAATCTGCAGGGGGATCAGGTACAGAACTCATTGGATATCAGAAAACAAACCGGACAGGCCATGCAGAGCCAGGTTCTGAAGTTTGAAAAGGTTCCCGTTGAGGATCGGATTGAAATTGAACTGACTCCAACGGAGCAATCAGAATATTTACCTGTCATTTCCGGTATTGAGTTGATCAGCGAAAATCGGGCCGAGCAATAATTCAGGAGGTTACGGGAGCTTTAGATTTTTCCGAAACCCAATCCTTCAATTGCAGTTGCACGTTTTCGAAACCGCGAAAGCGATTGATGCCGGGGGCGAAGCTGATTGAAAACGGGCCTCCATCTTCCTCCATCTGGCTGGCCCATTCCCCTTTTCCAAAAGCAATAGCGCGAATTTTGGTGTTATGCTGCTGGAAGACCAGTGAGATATGACGTCCCCCTTCCCCCATGGTGCGTGGTGGTTCCGCCAGTTGCACACGCGTTGCCACAAATTGTGGTCGCGGGTTCTCCTGTCCGAATGGGCCCAGGCAGTCCAGTTCACGAACCGACTGTTTCGTGATTTCATTCAGACAGACTTCGGCATCGATGCGGACGAGCAGTTCGCTATCAGAAAGTTTTGGTGCAAGAGCGGCGTATTCCGCAAAGGCGAGCCGAAAACCTTCGATACTGTCTTCTTCGATCTTGAGTCCCGCTGCGGCCTGGTGGCCTCCGAAACGTACCAGGTGAGTGGCACATGCAGAAAAGCCGGCATGGAGATCGAAACCGGCGAAGGAGCGGGCGGACCCCTGACCTGTGCGGGTGGACGCATCCAGGGCAATCAGTACTGTCGGCTTTTCAAAATGTTCTGAGACCCGGTTCGCAACAATCCCGATCACCCCGGGATGCCAGTCTGCGTGCGCCAGTACGAGGGTGTGATGATCTTCCCAGTCTGCGTTCTCTTCGACCATTTCTTTGGCCTGTTTGAAAATCCGCCTTTCTACCGTCCTGCGATTTTTGTTTAGTTCGTCCAGATACACGGCCAGCTGTGCCGCGCGATCCTTATTATTCGTTGTCAACAGTTCAACAGCCAGACGGGCCTGCCCCAGTCGACCGGCGGCATTCAGGCGAGGGGCGATCGCGAAACCGATGTCCTCTGTATCCAGCATCTGCCCGGCTTTGATCTCTGCAACCTTCATCAACTCCTGTAATCCCAGCGGTGCTCGTTCAGCCAGCGCACTTAATCCATAGCGGACCAGGATACGATTCTCGCCCACCAGGGGTACCACATCAGCAATCGTGCCAATGGCTGCCAGTCCCACCGCACACTTCAGATACTCGCGCATCTGCGGCGATGCTTTCTGGCCGTCTCCCAGTTTCTGGCAGACGGCCCAGGCCAGTTTTAAAGCGACACCAGCTCCGCAGAGATGGGGAAATTCATAGTCACTGTCCGGCAGTCGCGGGTGGACCAGGCAGTCGGCTGCCGGTAATTCATCCGCCATCTGATGGTGATCGGTGATAATCAGTTCCAGCCCCAGTTCTCGCGCCAGGGCTGCTTCCTTCACACTCGTTATGCCACAGTCGACCGTAATCAATAATCGCTGTGGGTCTTCTTCGTACAACTCTCTGATGGCATCGCAGTTTAAGCCATAGCCATCATCCAGGCGGTTGGGGATAAAGTAGTCACACTGTCCCTGTGCCAGCGTGATGCATTGCAGCAGGATACTGGTAGCCGTCATCCCGTCCACATCGTAGTCACCGTAGATGGTGATGCGACGTTTTTCTTTCAGGGCAGCAACGATTCGATCTGAAGCGGATTCGACGCCGGGCATGGAACATGGTTCCAGCAGTTCTGTCATCCGGGCATCGATGAAACTCCGGGCGACGGTGGCATCCTGCAGGCCACGAGCAATCAAAACCTGCGCTAAGAGTGGAGAGATGCGCATTTCCGAACTGAGACGGCGTACCTGTGATTCATCGTGGGGGGCAAAACGCCAGTTTTGAGTCATCCCTGCTCTCGATTCATTGCATTAAAGTTTAATATCTATAAGTATTGTGCCCAATTATTAAAACAGAGTCGGGTCTGGCTGTCAAAACTGCAGGATTCTCTAAATGTACAAAAAGTGAGACCGTCCGCTGTTTTGTACTGATATCGAACCTGATTGACCCGGTCTTTGTCTGAGCTGCATACAGGATAGCAGCATAATCGATCTAATCGAACTGATCATCAAGGTAGAAATCTGAGATAACGGTGTCGTGACTTGTCGGGACCCTGCTTCCTGACTAAACTGTGGGCTGCTATCGATTTCACGATACTTCTGTAAACGATTGAATTACGAATTAAGGTTTTGGGATGAAACACGTTCTTTCTGCACTTGTGATGAACCAACCGGGTGTACTGGCCCATATTTCGGGGATGCTCGCTTCGCGCGCCTTCAATATCGAGAGCCTGGCCGTCGGTGAAACTGAAGAACCTGAATTTTCCCGAATCACTTTTGTCGTAGGCGATTACAACAAACTCGATCAGGTCAGAAAGCAACTCGAAAAGCTGGTTACCGTTGTAAAGGTTGTTGACTTTTCCGGTCAGGATTTTGTGGAACGTGACCTGATGCTGATGAAAGTTTCCGCGCCTGGCAAAACACGGTCAGAAATTCGTGAATTAGTCGAAATTTTCCGTGCGAAAATCGTTGACGTGAGCACTGAAAACGTGATGATCGAAATCTCCGGTCAGGAATCTAAAATCAATGCATTCATTGACGTGATGCGGCCGTTTGGAATACTGGAGATCGTTCGTACAGGAAGAATCGCCCTGTTACGCTCAGAAACAATGAAAGCAGACGTGGATTCAGAGACTGTGGAAACAGTTTAAACAATCCACCAGAACAAACAACGCCAGCGGTAACTCATGGTTGTTTTGTTCTCTCAGGGCAGGATATTGTTTCTCATCAAGCGACGATTGACGGCCCAACTTCCATAGAAGTAGATCCGGTTCTGCTTCCCTCAGCCTTACATGAAAATTACAAGAGATCAGGATTATGGCAGTAACAATTTATTACGATGACGATGCAGATTTGTCTTTGTTGAAAGACAAGACCATTGCCATTCTTGGCTATGGAAGCCAGGGGCATGCACAAGCTCAAAACCTTCGCGACAGTGGCTGTAACGTCATTATCGGGCAGCGTAAGGGAAGCGAAAACTACGATCTGGCCGTCAGCCATGGTTTCGAACCAGTCTCTATCGCAGAAGCGACAAAACAGGGTGACCTGGTAAACATCCTGCTGCCAGATGAAGTTCAGGGTGACCTTTATAAAACCGAAATTCTGCCAAACCTGAGTAAGGGAAATCTGCTGCTCTGCTCACATGGATTCAACATTCATTTCAACCAGGTTGTGCCACCGGCTGGTGTCGATGCGGCCCTGGTCGCTCCCAAAGGCCCTGGTCATCTTGTCCGCAGCGAATATGTTAAAGGCGGCGGAGTTCCCTCTCTGATCGCCCTGGTCGATGGCGCCGCCGACAGTACCCGTCAACTTGCTCTGGCTTACGCCAAGGGCATTGGTGGCACACGTGGTGGTGTCATTGAAACCTCATTTGCTGAAGAAACAGAAACGGATCTGTTCGGTGAGCAGGTTGTACTCTGTGGTGGTGTCAGTGAACTGGTGAAAGCCGGCTTTGATACCCTGGTTGAAGCAGGATACCAGCCTGAAATGGCTTACTTCGAATGTATGCATGAGCTGAAACTGATCGTAGACCTGTTCTATGAAGGCGGATTGAACTACATGCGTTACAGTGTTTCCAATACAGCTGAGTACGGCGACTACTCCAGCGGTCCCCGCATCATCACTGATGAAACCCGCCAGGAAATGAAGAAAATTCTGACCGAAATCCAGACTGGTGAATTCGCAAAAAACTGGTTGCTTGAAAACAAAGCGAATCAGGCTTCATTCAAAGCCATTCGCCACCTGAATCGGCAGCATCCTATTGAAACCGTTGGAAAAGAACTCCGCCGCATGATGAGCTGGATTGATTCCAAAGAAGTCTAATCAATTTAAAAGATAACTCATAACCGGAAACGTGGTAGAAGCTTATGAAGTTTCTACCACGTTTTTTTATTGATAGATCCTCACTCGGGCCGGGGATAACATTTCCAGCACGACTTGTCTTTAGAGTGAAACAGTCATATAAAAAAGAGAACGACCTTTTTCATTCAACGGGAAATAGAACATGTCTTCATCACTGCCTCTGCACTCACAGCATCAACGAACTTATCATGATAATAAGTTCGTCTATCCGGTGCTGTCCCGCCGCAGTAAGGGGATTTCGATCGGGATTAATCTGAATCCCGATAAGATCTGTAACTTCGACTGTATCTACTGTCAGGTAGATCGCCGGGAAGAGTCAGAAACCCGCTTTGTCGGCACCGAACAGCTGATGCGGGAACTGGATCATATGCTGAAGTTTGTGCTCAGCGGCGAGATCTATCAGGATCCGAAATTTTCAGATGTCCCGACAGAATTGAAGCGACTGAATGACATTGCCTTCTCGGGAGATGGGGAACCGACCACTTATCGCAACTTCGATCAGATCGTCAAAGATGTTGCTGCATTGAAGCGGAAGCATTCCGCTTCAGATGTGAAAATGGTCCTGATCAGTAATGCCAGTATGTTTCATCGAGCAGGCACACAGGCAGCACTGGCGATTTTCGATGAAAACCAGGGGGAAATCTGGGCCAAGCTGGATGCGGGTACGGAAGACTATTTCAAGACGATTGATCGAACCAAAATCCGCTTCTCTCAGGTTCTTGATAATCTATTGCTGGCAGCAGAACAGCGTCCTATTGTCATTCAGAGTCTGTTTATGCTGGTAAATCAGCAGCCACCCTCAGTCGAGGAAATCAATGCGTATTGTTCACGGCTGAATGAGATTGTTAAGTCTGGAGGACAAATCAAGCTGGTGCAGGTTTATACAATCGCCAGGCGTACTGCTGAAGAATATGTTGCTTCACTCAGCGCCACGCAGGTGGACCAGATCGCACGTCAAGTAATTGAACAGACAAAACTGCCTGTGGAAGTGTACTACGGAAACGCCGACTGACAGAGAAGCGCTCTCTGTCAGTCATCTGGCGTTGCGAGCGCAATTTCGTTACTCGTCCAGTTGAACTGGCTCGAGATCTTTGGTGTTCCGTTCAATTGCCAGCACAATGGTTTGCTGACGACGCTTATTGGACGAAGTATTTACTGCAGGAATGACCTGCCTGCCGTTGGGCAGACTCAATCGCAGAGCAAAACGTCCTTCTTTGCTGACCGGGATCTTTTCTCCGAGCAGCGTGACTTCTGCCTGTGGGTCTGAAGTTCCATGAATCAACAGTTCGGTTTCAACGTGGAACTCTTTTTTGGCCTTCTTGCTCTTCGAACCATTTGAATCACCGTTTGCATCCAGTGTTAATGGCAGAGAGAGTCGGGAAATCGGAGTCCCATTATTCTCATTGCGGGAAGTATAACGGCGGGAACGTGTGGCAGAATAATTACTGTCGAGAGCACGTTTGGTTTTACTTCCTTTTTCGCAGACCTCAGGCATTGGCGGAGTTACTTTGTGTGAGTAAACCAGCCCGAAGAATTTATTCTGAGGTGTCACGAAACCCAGTTGCAGCTTGTAGGAACGAGCCGGCTGGTCAATCTGAACATACCACAATCCGGAATCAATTTTGATTTCCACATCTTTGACATAAGCTTTACTGGTGCGGCTGTTTTCATTCGTGGTAATATCATAAACACGAATTACAGGGACCGCCTGATACCAGTAGGCGCCCAGTGCCGCTTTCGCGCGGTCAAGACTTCCCTGGGTAATGGTCCAGTTCGCCAGTAACCAGTGAGAATCTTTCACCTGTGCATTGATCTTGGTTTCAACCGATTCAGAAGTCGGATGCATTTTTTCGCTATGAGAAGTATGCCCGTTTGATTTGAGCAGTTTCTGAATGCGTGCCTGATGTTCCGTAGGAGTCTGGCTGGATGCACTTTGAGAAGGGAAAGCCGGAACAGATGCCGGTCGGGGAGACTCAGAAGGGGGGGATTTTTGTGTTGTGGTCGTTGTTTTGCGTTTGGGCTTTGATTTTGCCATCTTAATTTTCGCAATGGCCTTAACCAACTCCTGCTTTCGCATGCCATGCCAACCGGCAATACCATGAGATTTTGCAGTGACCGCTAAATCACGACGAGTTTGACTCTCGAGGGACTTTAGAATCGTTGGGGACATCAGGAATGACTCCCAAAAATCAATCAAAACACTGGTCGGCGTCTTAATTTAGCTTCTGTCTTCCATGACACTCAGGTTCAAGTTTTAGCACATCTGCCCCGTTCCAGCACAATCAGCAAGCCGTCTGAGATGAAAAGTCCTTTATTTCGAACGACCGTAATGTGATGAACAATATGTAAACGTCAAATCTAAATTTCGACCAGGACGCTACTCTCCTCAAGAACAGAAAGCCACTAAGTAGTTATTCTCAATTTCAGGAACCATAAAACAGTTGATGAATCACTGTTATGTCATCCTGATGCCTCAACAATGAACGTTCAGACAGGATGGAGAACCAGTTTCTCCATTTGAAAACCAGATTATCCAATTTTCGTCTGACATAAATTCACAGCCAACTATGACGAGTTGACGCATGAATCATTATTGAAACGTGGCACTACTTTTAACATGAAACAATACAAAAAGCAACGATCGGCGTATTCTGATTTGTGAAGAATCACCTGGCATGGCACTGTATCGTATTACTGTTATTGAGGTTATAAATTTAGCCTCATCAAAATTTCATATCCATTATTAAAGTGGGGTGCTCGTCGGTTTTGTGGTACTCACGATACATCACCTAGGCAAAATCGGACAGGACAGAAATTGTAATACAGTAATATTACGAATCTCGAAGGAAACTGCGATCAGTGCCAGTTGCATTGATCTTTAAGCCAATTTTCAATTCCTATGACCAATAGGTACGGATCAAGGGCAATGTCAAAATTGAGAAAACTGGTTTTCGAATAATTACACAGGACTGTTCTTTGACTATCCGGAAGATTGTCTTTAGAGTCTGTGTCTGATCTGTCTACTCGGCTTAAGTCGACGGGTAGATCTGAGACGTTACTTGCGTTAATGCTTCATTTCTGAAAGCAGCCCCTTATGCCGCGACCCGATCGGCAGCCTCGCTCATCTTTAGCGGAAGCCCATCAATGGGTCAGTAGACTGACGTCAGTCAGTCTGGAGATGGCATTGCCAGCTTTACTGGGGCATTGGCTTGATGGTAAATGGGGTACCAGTCCGTGGCTGACAGCAGTCGGTGCCCTGCTCGGTTTTGCAACCGGCATGATACATTTACTGCATATGGCTAAAGAAGCGGAGCGTAAAGAACGAAAGAGTAAAGATCGTTCAGCGGATCAATCCGATGATGCGATCGCAGATAACTGATGTCAATAAATCTGATTGAACGCTCCAGGCAAATTACAGTTCAGGCAGTTCCAATCAATGATCGCTGAATCGCAATAATAAAATTACTTTCCATGCAATCAACATCAGATACGCCAACCAGAAACCCGCTGAAGCAATGCAGTATTCTTACTGCCAGCCTGCTGGTGCTGTATGCCCTTCTGAGTGTCCCCGCTTGCATGTTTGTAGGTGTGACGGCCGTGGAAGGGTTGACTTATGCTGTCGTCTTGTGCCTGGTTCCTGGGATTATCGTGTTTTTAGCCTCGGGCTTGCTCTATCGCGATGCTGCACCCGTCACCGTGATGGGACTTTCGACACTGGTTCGATTAATGATTGTGGGTATCGGTACGTTGGTAATCATTAAGCTGCGGGCTGATTTTGGTGCTGCAGAGTTTTTGAATTTTTTGATTTGGTTATTGATTTGTTACTTTGCCTCCCTATTGGTTGAAACCTTGTTGATCATTCGGTAATCTGCCGAAGCTGTTTGTAGTTAACGAAGTATTGATCAGAAACTATTTTGAATCGAGCTTAAACAATGGCCGCCGGTCACAGTGATAACTTTCATCATGTTCGCGATTTTGGGCATTTCGAACTCCCCGGGCAATATCATCTTGATTTACCCGTGATCTTCGGATTGCAGATCACAAAATTTATGGTGTTGCAGTTAGTGGCCGTTGTGTTTCTGTTTCTGGTGTTTCGAGGTCTGGCAAAACGAGCAGCCGGGGGACAGGTCGTTCAGGGACGCTGGTGGAACTTCTGGGAATCCATTGTCCTGTATATGCGAGATGAAGTCGTCCGCCCCACGATCGGATATGGTCACCACGACGACCATGGCCACGGTCATCATGATCATACACCAAAGGTAGGCCATCCTGCCGATAAATATCTCCCTTTTGTGCTTTCCTGTTTCTTTTACGTTCTGATCTGCAATCTGCTGGGTGTATTTCCCTGGATGGGTTCAGCGACTGGCGAATTGAATGTCACGATCGCTCTTGCATTTACCACTTTTTGTGCCGTTGTGTTCTATGGCTCAAGAGAACAGGGGCCTGTTCAATTCTGGCTGTCCCTGGCACCACCGATGGAGCTTCCCTTTTTTCTGAAGATAATATTAGTGCCAATGCTCTGGGTAATTGAGCTGGCCGGTTTTTTGATTAAACATGCGGTACTGGCAATTCGTTTGTTTGCCAATATCATGGCGGGGCATACCGTGATCGCAGTCTTCCTGGGATTCATTGCGTTGACCGCGGAATCCGGAATGTGGGCGATTGTTATGCCTTCCAGTATTCTTGCACAGGTTTTAATTGGTCTGCTGGAACTGTTTGTTGCGTTCCTGCAGGCATATGTGTTTGCGTTTCTTGCGACTCTGTTTATTGGGGCGGCTGTAAATCCTCACTAGAGGTTCAGTGGGCTTTCTGGCAGACTTGCTTTGTATATCTAGTTTGAGTGTTCCTCGTTGAGAAAGGTCAGGGGATAAAAACAATGATCCAGGCTTTACGGATTATGTACATGACATGCGTTGTTGTATTGGCCACAGCTGTTCCTGCAATGGCACAGGAAGCAGGTGGTGCAATTTCACTGGGGGCTCTCGGTGCAGGAATCACCATCATCGGTGCCGGTTTCGGCATTGGTAAAATTGGTGCTTCTGCTGTAGAAGCCATCGCTCGCCAGCCCGAAGCTGGTGGTAAAATCCAGACAGCAATGATTATTGCTGCCGCGTTGATCGAAGGTGCTACATTCTTCGCTCTCATCATCTGCATCATTGCTTAACAGCAACGAAACAGTAAGACATAACTACCAGAGTAGCCGCCCTCTTTGTATGAGTGCGTGTGAGCGAATAATAATTCTGACTTGAATGTGAGAAATTCTGATCATGTTTAAAAGCCTTTTTACAACCCGGTGTATCATCATGCTGATCGTTGTCAGTTGCGTGATGTGGGGCAGTGGGCTGGTTGGTTCTGAAGCTTCATTATATGCAGCTGACGGAGCGGAACAGCATACGGGAGCTCCTTTACACTGGAAAACAGACCTGGCACTATGGTCTCTCATTGTGTTTGTGGTTTTCATTTTCGTACTCAAATCATTTGCCTGGGGTCCACTGATCCAGGCGCTGGATGATCGGGAGCTGCGAGTGATTACTGCAATCAATGAAGCAGAATCGAAGCAGAAAGAGTCAGAAGAATTAGTTAAGGAACACGCACGTAAAATCGAGGCGGCTCAGGATGAGATCCAGGCAATGATGGTCGAAGCGCGATCAGATGCAGACCGGATCAAACAGGACGTACTCGAACAGGCTCGTCAGGAAGCTGAGTCCATCAAGACTCATGCCATCAGCGAAATTGAACGGGCACGTGAGCTGGCTTTGAAGGATCTGTTCGACCAGATGAATGGACGCGTAATTGATGCCACCGAGCATGTCCTGGGACGTGCTCTGAATGAATCAGATCGTGATCGGCTGATTAACGAGGCGCTGTCTCAGATTTCAGGCAGTTCAAACTGATTTGAAGTAATAACGAATTATTCAAACGCTGTTGTTTTGTTTGAATTTATTTATCCTTTAGCTGTGAGTTATGATCCGCGTGAACGATCAGAAAAAAGTAAAAGCTCATATCCCCAGTGTGATGGAAGACCCCAGCGCAATTTCAATTGCCAAGGTCTACGCCAAAGCGTTTCTGGGGACGATTCAGGAGTCTGATAAAGATTCAGCAATCGAAGAGGTTTCTGAATTTCTGCACGCGGTGACCACTCAGTTTCCCGACTTCGGATTAATCCTGACTTCGCATTCATTAAACAAAGATGAACGGCTCAGTCTGATTGATCGTGTCGTTGCCCCCCATGCTTCTGAACTCCTGACAAACTTTCTCAGAGTTCTGGCCCGGCATGACCGGCTGGAGCTCTTTGAACAGATCATGAGCCAGGTAATTCAGTTACGTGATACAGAATCCGGTAGAAAATCAGTGCTCGTTCGCTCTGCCTTTGAACTGTCGGATGAAACATTATCAAGCATTAAGCAGCGATTGAGCGACACACTGGGATTTTCTCCAGTACTACAAACATCCATAGACCAGTCAGTCATTGGCGGTCTGGTTATTCAGGTTGATGACACAGTATACGATGGTTCTCTTCGAACGCGTCTCAAACAGTTGCGCGGGCGGTTGAGCAATAGGAGCATTCATGAAATTCAAAGCGGACGAGATCGCTTCAGTTATCCAGAAGGAAATTGAAGACTTTCGCGGCGAAATTGAGACCAGCGAAGTAGGACGTGTCCTTGAAGTGGGCGATGGTATCGCACGCGTTTATGGACTTTCTTCTGCAATGTCTGGTGAAATGGTGGAATTTTCGAACGGGGTGCGTGGACAGGTCTTCAACCTCGAAGAAAATTCCGTCGGTATCATCATCTTCGGCGATTATCTGGCAATTGCTGAAGGAGATGAAGTGCGCAGTACAGGTACCCTGCTTTCCATCCCCGTGGGTGATGAACTGCTGGGACGGGTTGTTGACCCTCTGGGGATTCCCCTGGACGGGAAAGGCCCGATTGTGGCAACGGAATCAAGACCGCTGGAAATGGCCGCCCCCGGCGTCGCTGCCAGACAGCCTGTGAAACAGCCTCTGGCAACCGGGATCAAGGCGATTGACGCCATGACTCCCGTGGGTCGAGGTCAACGTGAGCTGATTATTGGTGACCGTAAAACCGGGAAAACCGCGATTGCCATCGATACCATTCTGAACCAGAAAGGTAAAGATGTAATCTGCGTTTATGTCGGTTGTGGACAGCGTTCTGCAACGATCGCCGGTATTATCAAGCAACTCGAAGAACACGGTGCACTGGATTACACCGTAGTCGTGAGTGCCTCTGCCAGTGACCCTGCTCCATTGCAGTACATTGCTCCGTATGCAGGTGCTGCGATTGCAGAACACTACATGTATCAGGGTAAACATACCCTGGTTGTATATGATGACCTTTCCAAACAGGCACAGGCATACCGCCAGTTGTCATTGTTGATGCGACGTCCTCCCGGACGTGAAGCGTATCCTGGTGACGTATTCTACTGCCACAGCCGTCTGCTGGAACGTTCGGCCCGCCTGAGTGATGAACTGGGGGGAGGTTCAATGACAGCCCTGCCGATCATCGAAACTCTGGAAGGTGAAGTCTCGGCTTACATTCCGACCAACGTGATTTCCATTACCGATGGTCAGATTTATCTGGAGCCGGACCTGTTCTTCGCCGGGATTCGCCCTGCGATCAACGTGGGGATCAGTGTATCCCGCGTGGGGGGCAACGCTCAGACCAAAGCGACTAAGAGTGTTTCCGGGAGTCTGCGTCTGGACCTGGCTGCGTTTCGTGAACTGGAAGCTTTCGCGCAGATGGGTACGGAACTGGATAAAGCCACCCAGGCACAGCTCGATCGCGGTTATCGTATGGTAGAACTGCTGAAACAACCGCAGTTCAATCCCATGTCGATGGCCGATCAGGTGGTGAGTCTGTACGCGGGAACGAAAGGGTTTCTCGATACAGTACCCATCAATCAGATCCAGCAGGCAGAGTCTGAAATGCTGCAGTTTATCCACGATCAGTATCCGGAGATCACCGACAAGATCACTGAAACGGGTAAACTCGAAGATGAAACGATCGAACAGTTGAAACCGGTATTAAAAACTTTTGTAGAACAGTTTCTGCGAAAGAATGCGTAATCAACTTTTGATTTAATTGTTTGAACAGATAATCTAAAACGGGTTCAGAATCTAATGGCCAAAGCACGTGCCATCGTAAAACGATTAAAAGCGGTAAAAAACATCCGTAAAATCACACGGACCATGGAATTGATCGCTACTGCGCGATTCAAGAAAGCCATGGACCGTGCTTCGGAGGCTGCTGCGTACACCAAAAAGATTTCTGAACTTGTTTCGGATCTGTCTCAGGCAAATCTGGAATTTCATCATCCGCTTCTGGAAAAGCATGAAACAGAGAAAAACTCTGTGCTACTCGTTTTAACTTCCAATCGTGGTTTGTGCGGCGGTTATAACTCGGGTGTTTTAAAGGCAGCTTTAAGACGTCATAAAGAGCTGATTGCCAGTGGTCAGAATGTGAGACTGGAAATATCCGGTAAGCGGGGGATCAGTTTTCTGAAGTTTCAGGGAATTGAGCCATCACATACTTATACCCACTTTGAAGATCGCCCCACCTTTGATGAAGTCGATGATCTTGCCAGTCGCTATATCACAGAATATATCGAAGGTAAGATCGATCGCCTGGATGTGGCCTATACGGAATTCGTTTCGGCGTCACGTCAGCAGCCAGCAGTACATTCCCTGCTGCCAATCGGGGCACTCGAAGCAGCCGCAGAGTCTCCCGCAACTCAGAAGTACGATTATGAATTCCTGCCCTCGGCCCAGGAGATCCTGGAAGAGATTGTCCCGACAGCATTTAAAGCACGTTTGTTTAAATGTTTTCTGGATGCAGCAGTCAGCGAACAGATTGCCCGAATGGTGGCGATGAAAGGAGCAACGGAGAACGCCAACGAAATGGTCGGCTCACTCTCAGCTCAATACAACCGGGCACGACAGTCACAGATCACCTCGGAAATCCTCGAAATTATTGGTGGTGCCGCTGCCCTGGAGTAATTTCCGTCATGCCTTATGTGGGCACTTTATGGTTTTTTACAGATTGATCAATATCAGAAAGCAGAGACATATCAATGGCGACAACCGAAGCCAGCACAACACATACCGTTGGCAAAATTACTCAGATCATTGGCTCTACATTTGATGCTGAATTTCCTGAGCATAAGCTGCCGGAAATCTACAACGCCTTGACTGTGAAGACAAACAACAAAGGTATTGAGATCAATGTCACCGGAGAAGTCCAGCAGCATCTGGGAGGTGGACGTGTCCGGTGCGTGGCTTTGGCATCTACCGATGGGATGGTCCGCGGCATGGACGTGATCGACACGGGAGCTCCGGTTTCAGTTCCTGTCGGTAAAGGAACCCTGGGACGGGTATTCAACCTGCTGGGTGACCCCGTTGATGGTCGTGGCGAAGTTGTAACTGACGAACGCTGGCCTATTCACCGCAAGCCACCATTGCTCGAAAACCTGAGTGCTAAAACCGAACTCTTCGAAACCGGGATTAAAGTGGTTGACCTGCTGACTCCTTTCGTTCGTGGTGGTAAAGCCGGTCTGTTCGGTGGAGCTGGTCTGGGTAAGACCGTGATTCTGACCGAGTTGATTGCACGTATCGCCAGTGCCCACGGTGGTTACTCGGTGTTCGCCGGCGTGGGTGAGCGTACCCGTGAGGGCAACGATCTCTGGCTGGAAATGCAGGAAACCAAAATCGGTCAGACTGATCGCTCCGTGATTGAACAGACCTGTATGGTGTTTGGTCAGATGAACGAGCCTCCAGGCGCACGTCTGCGTGTCGCTCTGTCCGCTTTGACCATGGCGGAATGGTTCCGTGACACAACCGGAACCGATACCCTGCTCTTCGTCGATAATATTTTCCGGTTCTCGCAGGCTGGTAGTGAAGTGTCTGCATTGCTGGGACGTATGCCAAGTGCTGTGGGATACCAGCCCACACTGGGTACCGAACTCGGGGAATTGCAGGAACGTATTACTTCAACTAAGAACGGGGCGATCACCAGCGTGCAGGCCGTGTATGTACCTGCAGACGACCCGACTGACCCTGCTCCCGCTACCGCGTTCTCCCACCTGGATGCGTTCATTTACCTGGAACGAAAGATCTCTGAAAAGGGGATTTATCCGGCGATTGACCCACTGGCTTCTTCCAGTCGTATTCTTGACCCGCAGTATGTGGGTGAACGGCACTACCGGGTGGCCCGCGAAGTTCAGCAGACTCTGCAACGATATCGCGAACTGCAGGACATCATCGCCATCCTTGGTGTTGATGAATTAAGCGAAGAAGACAAGTTGATCGTGCATCGTGCCCGTCGTATTGAACGCTTCCTGTCACAGCCATTCCTCGTAGCGGAAGTCTTCACCGGTAAAGCAGGTAAAATTACACCACTGGAAGATACCATTCGCAGCTTTGAAGAAATCTGTGCCGGTAAATGGGACCATCTTCCTGAATCGGCCTTCATGTATGTCGGTTCTGTGGAAGAAGCGGAAGAACAAGCCAAAAGAATGGCTGAATAGTACTTCGTCAGTATAGTTATTCGACAAAGCTGTGACTGTCATCGATATAGCCAGTCACAGCTTTTATCTGAAATCCTGTTTTAAATGTGGTTAGAGCACCAATGGCTCAAGATTTTCGATTGCTGTTAGTCACTCCGGAAACGACTCTGCTGGATCAGCCGATTCATAGTTTGCGCTGTACCCTGTTCGACGGACAAATCGGAATTCTGCCTGGTCGCATGCCGATGGTTGGTCGTCTGGGCTACGGTGAACTCTCCTTCGAATCGACAGATGGATCGGAAAGCAGATACTTCGTTGATGGCGGCTTTCTGCAGGTCCAGGGATCTGTGATTTCCGTACTCACAGAACAGGCCGTCCCCGTCAGCAAGCTGGATGCTGCAGAAGCTGAAAAACTGCTTGAAGAAGCACTCAACCGAACTGCTGTGGGCGAGGAACAAAGTAACACTCGTGAAAAAGATCAAACCCGGGCTCGGGCGATGCTGGCCCTGGCTCAAAAGAAATAAACGATCTGCGAGTGCAAAAACTCACCTTGATCTGCAACCTTGAATTTCATAAATAAGCTGAAACGGCACCGTGCGTTTCAGCTTATTTTTGTATCTGGAGTCACAGGATGACGGATCAAATCCCGACGCCTCATCAACCTCGCCCCACTATTGGTGTGCATTTCAAATGCTGTAATGTCTATGTCACTATTTATCAGAATCATACAGGGACTGCCTATGCAGGCCATTGCCCCCGGTGTGCTACGCGGATTGAAATCCCCATCGTGGATAAGGGTGGTTCTGCGAGTCGATTCTTTACCGGTTCCTAACTCTCTACATCCTCTGCCTTTACCGTTGATTTTTATTTTCAGGATCAACACAGGAATCAGGCGAATCTCCCCAGAATCATCTTGAGGTGATTTCACGATTACTCTAGGATTCGCCGTGTGTACAAATTCATTCTCCGCGTCTTGAAATTTGGATCTGAAACTACAGGATCAGCATTTTAAATGGACTATCATTTAAAGCCCTTAGGTAAATCCTGCTCTTCAACAGGCAAAGACTTTGTCCCTGGTGAACTGGTTCATTCTGTCATTATCGAAAAAAATGGACAGTTGATCAGAATGGATTTTTCTGATGAAGCCTGGACAGGGGCACCGGAGGGGGCTGTGGGAGAATGGAAATTACAGGTCCCTGAAGCTGCTGCTCCAGGTCCGAAAAAAATTGACCCCGATGCCCTGATGCAGTGTTTCGAGCAACTGTATGAAACCCCTAATCAGGTACAGGAAAAGTTTCTTTACGTCCTGGCTCTATTTCTCGTGCAGAAACGACGATTAAAACTGGAAGGCTCTCGTTCAGAAGATCAGATATCGTATCTACAGCTATCGGGAACTCATGGCGAAGGAAACTTTGATATCCGCGATCAGAACCTGGATGAAGCCGAGATTGAAGCCTTACAGCAGCAATTGAATACCCAATTTCTCGAAGAGTGGGAATAAGGGGTCCGCCCCGAAGATGGATTAAACCTATGCCACATGTTCAAGGAAGAACAGAAATCAGCAGATCAACGCAACTGCTGCGCACGCGTTTCTCAACCGCAAATATTCTGCTCCTGCTCAGCATGATCATGTTCCTCCCCGCTTGTGCTTCCGTGCGTACGTTTCTACCTCAGCAGGCTCCCGTTTGTGTATTACCTCCTAATGCCAGTTATACGCAAATCGTCAATCATTTAAACTCACAAACTGCCGGCGTATATGGCTGGCAGTCCTCTTCTGTCAAAATAAAAGCCCGTCAAAAAGGCGGGCTCCCCATGCCTGCGTTGAACGCCATGTTGATTGTCGAGCAGCCCAAACGTTTTCGTTTACGTGCCAGTTCACCTTTAGGAGCAGAAGTCGATTTTGGCTCAAACAACGAGCGTTTCTGGTTCTGGGTAAAGCGTAATGAACCGAAGCAGGTCTTCACGCTCAGGCACGATCATTATGAATCGATGGGTTCGCAGTTGAATATCCCTTTCGAACCAGACTGGCTGCTGGAAGCATTACGCGTGGTTCCGCTGAATGAAAAAGAACTTTCGATTCAGAAAGAGGGACAGAATTCACCAAATGTCAAATTGATTTCTGATCGTCTGTTACCAAATGGAAAACTGGTTCAGAAAATTCTGGTCGTCAACCTCTGTACTGGCTACATCATCGAACAATCCCTGTATGACAGTCAGGGACAACGCATTGCGACTGCCACCTTTGGTGAATATCGAAACTGCAGTAATACGAACGCCATTTTGCCTCATGTCATTAAGCTCGACTGGCCTCAAACCGGAATCGTGTTAACAATGACGATGGCCAACATTGATGTGAACCCTGCGAATGTCCCCACCGAAGTCTGGGAAGTGCCACAGTATCCAGGCTATCCGGTTCTGGATCTGGGAGCGCATCTACCATCAGGACAGGCTTCCCTGGAGGAAACACGCCCCATGCGGATTGACTCCCGGATTGCAGAACGGGCAGAACCAAACTGGTCTGAGCCGACAGATACGGTTCCCCAATGGAAGCCTGCGAATGTCGGTTTTGAAGAGGCGGAAACCTTTCCGGCGAATGACTCCGTTCCCCTGCCCGACCACCAGAACCCATTCCGTCCTCCTGGTTCATTTGATGAAGAGCCAGAAGAAGCACCCGGACGCGTCAAACTCTAAGTTAGATCGCGTCATTCCGACTCATTCGGCACTGTTTTCAGCCACTTAGTTCAGATCACTTCCCTCATCGGTTCAATTCCCTGGTCCACCAGGTATTGTGGCGTACCACTGGTGTCGAAGATGCGTGTTCCGTTCAGATCCAGGCCTGCCTTCTGATACAGAGTGGCAAAGACTTCCTGAAATTTTACGGGGCGATCACTCGCGTATTCGCCTTTCCGATTGGTTTTACCAATAACCTGTCCGCTTCGCATGCCGCCACCCGCCAGCATGGCACACGAGACTTTAGGCCAGTGATCGCGGCTGTTATTCTGGTTGATCTTGGGAGTGCGCCCGAATTCGCCCCAGACTACAACGGAGACGTCCTTATCGAGCCCCCGTTCATGGAGATCAGTCACCAGCGCTGACAGTCCCTGGTCAAGACGGGGAAATTCTTCACGGGATTTCGGGAAGTTCATTCCGTCCGGCCCATGCCAGTCCCAGCGGCTGTAATTCAGCGAAACAAACCGGGCACCCGCTTCAACCAGACGGCGGGCCAGGCAGAAGTTCTCAATCATGGGCGGTGCCCCGTCCCGCTGGAACGTTTCGCTGCTCTTACCATAGCGGGCCAGAACCTGAGGGTCTTCTTTCGACAGGTCTAATGCATCCGCGAGTTTGGATGTGGTCAGGATATTCATGGCCTGTTCAGAATAAACATCCATGCTCTCCATCAGACCTGAAGTATCCGCTTCCCGACGAAACGTGTCAAATGCGTGCTGCAACTTGACGCGGTCTCGCAATCGTTCCAGCGTGATTCCCTGCAGAATCATATTATCCGGTGAACTGCGGGCCTTACGTCCCACAAGATTGAACGGCGCATACGGAACCCCCAGAAAGCCACCCGTACCGGGTTCCCCCCAGGTTCCATTTCCCGTCTTGTACATCAAGGCAACATTTGCGGGAACAGCGGAATTGACAGGTCCCTGCAGTCGGGAAACAAAAGCCCCCGCAGCGGGCCATCCCCCCGGAGGTTGACGGCTGCCAAACTTACGACCTGTCATGCATTGATAAGCATCGTGTCGGCCATCCGCATCAGAAATGGTTCGGACGGGGATAAACTTATCCATCATCGTAGCCATGCGCGGAAACAGCTCACAGATTTCGATGCCAGGTACATTGGTTTTGATCGGGTTGAATTCCCCGCGAATTTCTTTCGGGGCATCCGGTTTGGGATCCCACAAGTCAATGTGTGAGGGGCCGCCTGGCAGATAGATATTGATGATAGCTTTGTGATGACTGCCTGACTGATTTTCAGATTCAGCCCGCAATACGCCCGGCAGAGATATCCCGCCAAGCGCCATCCCCCCGATTTTCAAGAAGCTGCGACGGGAAACGCCATCACAGAATTGGCCGTTCTTTCTGGTCGGTTTGCCAAGAATCGTCAGCATTTTATCTCTTCCCTGGAATCTCTGATCCGCAGCACCATCGAATCAATATAAACTGTCGTTGATATGATAGCGAAGTTAATCCAGCGAAGCAAACCGAATACCTGACTTTTCAGTCAGCTGAATATCTGGCACTCCCTGTTCCTGATATTCAACTTGAATGGTTGACGCATTTGCTTATCCTGCTGGTTATGCGTCGCGCGCGTGGTCGGTTTTTCCGTCTACTGATAAATCGACTCCACTGTTGAGATCTACCCTATATAAAACCGCTGGATTTAGATGAAATTCTCACTTCCATACCTCAAACTGCTACTTCTCGTTCAGCACTTTCACATGCGTATCAGGCGTTATGGGCCAGAGATCTGGACTCATAAACCGCATCTTTCAGCTTTCCTCGCTCATCTCTGCGTCAGAAATGGACAAAGCTTGGTTATGCCTGCCATTGGGAGAACTGCCTGATTAAAACAGGCGAATCAGCATTGACCGGCATAAAACATTTGAAGTTAAAGCTTCTTCAAACCAGCTTGTAGCCTGAAGCGAATCACATTTAACCAGAGCGTCTCTCAACCGATTGTACTCGGTTTAAATAGCATTGAAGACAATACAGTAAAACTGGACAGAGTCCAGTTCATTCTCTTCAGTAATACCCCAGTCGAAGTCAGGGAAATTCGATGACATTCCGATCATTGATCAGCAGCAGGTTTTTCAGTGTCTTCGGATCAAGCTGATCTGTAAAATAACGCGCGGAGCCGTCACAGAGTCCGACATTGAAGCCACCTTCATAAATACCACCAAGTTTCGGCAGTTTTTCTCCGTCAAATGGGATGTCTTCCGGTTTCGTCCAGGGGATCTCACGTCTGGCTTCGACAATCGCTATGGTGTTCGATGTGCCATCCACGATTTCCCTGATTCGAATGCCTGCCGCTGGCTCGTGTTTTGTATCAGGACTTCTGCCTGCACCAAAACCCCCGGCTAAACCCATACCGGCTTCCATATCTGCGAGCGGTGTTGATTTTCCAAAGAGAGTGTTTGGCCCCACGACTGCGAAGTAAGACGTGTAAAAACCAGGGCGGTTGTCCTGAGGATTTTTAAATACAGCCGGCATTTTCTCTAACACTTTTTTGTTATGCTCGCTATCCCAGGGTTCGTTGAGTCGGTATTCCTTATAGAGTTCGTTTTCGTCCAAATAAGGCAGCAGTGCCACACGCCAGCTGTGAGGAGTTTTGCCATCAGGCCCCAACACGACAGCGGGAGGAAAATGTTTATGTTCACCTAAGTAGTAATGCATGGCTAAGACCAGATGTTTAAGTTTGCGCATTGACTCCAGTCGCAAGGAAACTTGACGTGCTTCGACCATCGCCGGTATGAGGACTGCCGTGCTGTCGATCAAATCATTCAGGTTAGACAGGGAAGCGGCCAGACGGACATTGTTACCCTGCTGTTCCAACTGGCTTGAATTGACCAGTTGGTGCGCAAATTTCAACAGGGGAAGTATCACAAGCTGCTCTCTCTCTTTTTCGATAAGAGTCTGCTGTTCATATTGTTGCAGCATGTTGGCGCTGAGTATCTGTGCGGCGTTCAGAGTTTTATAGATCTGATTGCTGTTCTGTTGCTGATAAAGAGTCGCTTCCAGTGAAGCCTGATTACTGATATTAGCTCCCAGCGTGATCACATCGGTATGTTCCCAGACAGGTGAAAGCGAAGCTCTCCAGACAGATTCGTTAAAGTCAACCTTCCACTGGTTCTTCCAGGTCACTTCGCGCAGATGTCGCAAGTTGAACAGCGCTGCGATGGAATCCTTCTCGATTGGCTTCCACTGTTCTGTCCAGCGTCCCGGTTGATCTGTCTTGCGCACTTCCAGGATCTGACCAAGAGATTCTGGATGTCGAGCATACATCATCTCGTGATCATTCAATATTACCAGTTGGGCTCCGGAGTTGTGCTTGTCATGCAAGTGCATGATTCCATCACGGGAAAATACTTTTCCCCCACTGAAGGTCGTTGCCACCTGCTTGAGATCGATCTTCTTCGTCGTCTCGATCACAGCCGCATAATTCAGAAGCTGACTGCGTAGCTGGCCTGGTTCGGGAGCCAGAAAGATCACCGTTAATGTTTTAATTTCCGTGAACGGGATGCCAAGAGGGTAGAGGCGGGGATTTTCTTTTGCTGCCTGTTCTATCAGAGACTTGGCATACTGCAGTGAAATCTGTTTCAGCAGTTCGGCAGGCCGGAGCGCCAGCACGCCCAGTGCATCATTGGGAACAGAGTTGATTTTGAAGGCTTCATGCTTTTTTCGCATGATTTCATTAAAATCAACGGGGCCCTCTGCAGGCTGTGCCATCGGGACTTCTTCAGCCTGTTGGGCCAGACTTGTCTGAGGACCTCGAAATCCTGCCGCCACGAGACCGGCAGCCAGCAGGGAGCAGATTACCATGACACGGACAGGGCGAGAGATAACTGTTCTCAGGGATCGTTTCTGTTTGAGCATCTCGATTCTCCTCATAAATGTCGAATGAGTCGGTAAAAAGGCACGCGCCGGGCCTGTCAGTCGATGGGGTGTCTGAGAGACAGCCATCTCAGCCAGAACGATCAGGTATGGTTCAGCTCCACCACTGGTTTCGGCAGCGGCCTCATCAGCCGCCAGTTCCTGTTCCAGACGTAACCGTGAGACAAGCCAGTGAATCAGCGGATGATAGAAATAGAGTGACCGGCTGAGTTCTGCTCCCAGGATGGTCAGGTAATCGCGCTGCTGTATGTGTGCCAGTTCATGCGCCAGGACCGCGCGGAGTTGTACCCGGCTCCATTGATGCCAGACTGTGGGTAAAAGGATTTTCGGTCGCCACCAGCCTATCACAGCTGCCGTTGTCAGCTGTCCGTGTTCCATTAATTTCAGAGGTCGGTTCAATTGTTGCTCTGCTGCGAGGATGTCGAGTGTTTCTTCTGCAACAGAACCTTTCAGTGTGCTCGCCTGACGAATCATTCGATTCACGGACCCAAATCCGATGAAGAGACGGAGCATCGCAATCAGAAATCCACCTGCAAACATCCAACCCACTACGCCGGCCGGGGTGGGAATGGAATTCGGCTGATTGAGGACTGGTTCCTGTTTTAAACCTTTCAGAAAACCATCCCAGATGGTGCCCCACTCCGATTCCAGACGCGGCTTCTCAAGAAGCGGTACTTCAGAATCCGGAGAGGAAGTAGTCGGTGCTGCGGGATTCTGTTTTGCCGTTTCTGTTTTCATTTTAGTGCTATTTGCATTCCAGCTTGCCTGCCAGCGTGGCCAGGGGCTGAAAGCAAACAGTGCCAGCAGCAATGTCATTCCGATAGAACAGGAGAGGACCAGGGATCGTGTGCGGGGGCCGAGACGATTTGTACTCCAGTAAATCATCAAGGCAGACAACGCGACAATCGTTACTTGGAGACCCAACCAGAGCAGACTGATTCCGAATGTGTGCATCAGGACTTCTCCTGCAGAATTTCTTTGATTTTTTCCAGCTCGCGAGGACTCAGCTGACGTTCTTCGAGCAGACGCAGCAGCAACTTTTCTCGTGAACCCCCAAATACTTTCTGGATCATGTCCCCCAGCATACTGCCGGATACATCATCAAAGGATCGGATTGAGCAATACAAAAAAGGGCGTTCGTCATTCGTTTGCTTCAGAAATGACTTCTCTACCAGAATGCGTACCAGAGTTGCGACTGTGGTATAGGCCAGCTCTCTGCCTGCCTGTTCCAGGGCATCACGCACTTCCGCCACAGTTAATTCTGTCGTCGATTCAGTACCACTACGCTCCCAGAATACGTGCATGATTTCTAATTCACGTGCCGTGAGCTCTTTCGCTTTCGGTCTGGCCATCCCCTGCTCCTTGAGTGATCTTCACGCAAACTCAGATATTTGGTTAATTAGATTTGGTTTTATAGTAATCGGTGATGCAAAAATGTCAAATAGAATTTGAAACTTTATTCAGACCTTACTCTTAAACGGCGGCAAACGGTACTTATGGTTTACCATCGTTGATGGTCAAGAGACCGATCAGGGTTTCCGGGTCAATTCGGCTGGAAATGAAATGGACTGAGCCGTCACAGAAACCAGTCTGGTATCCCCCGTCATGAAATCCGCCGAACTCTGGTAACTTTTTGCCATCAAAGGAAATGTCCTCCGGTTTTGTCCAGGGGACATCGCGCTTGGCTTCAACAATGGCCATGATTTTGGATGTGCCATCCGTCATCTCAGCAAAAGAGACCCCCTCTTCGGTACCGAAGGGAGTGTTCTTTCCTACCACTACGAAGTAAGAAGCATTTGCGGTATTCTCTGAATTAGGATTGTAGTAGACGGGAACCAGGGTCTCAGCGATTTTTTTATTGTGTTCGCTGTCCCAGGGCTCATTCATTTTGTAGGAATCATACAACGCCTTCTGATCCAGGAAGGGAAGGAGTTCGACACGCCAGCTGTGCGGAGTTTTTCCATCCGGCCCCAGCACGACAGCCGGCGGAAAATGCTTGTGAACCTGATGATAATTATGCAGAGCCAGCATGATCTGTTTGATATTATTTTTGGACACCGACCGCCGGGCCGCTGCCCGGGCTTGTTTTATTCCCGGCACCAGACTGGCAAGCAGTTGAGTGCTGTCATCATCATTCAGCGAAGTTGCTAATGTGACCTGGTTTGCATCCTGTGTTACCCGGGCAGCCTGCAAAGCAGATTCAATGACTTTCATTTTTTCCAGATCGTCTTTTTGAACGCGCTGGGGATTTTTCCTGGCAGTTTCCTGTATTTGGGCGAACAAGTTTTGTCCCAGTAACAGGACTCCTTCCAGCGTATGTTTGACCTGGTCACGGTTTTCTTTCTGTTCAAAAATCATTTTGACTGAAAGTTCTCGATCCAGCTTCAAGCTGAAAGAAGCGAGATCGGGATGTTCCCAGAGGGGGGAGAGCACTGGCCAGAAGGGAATTCTTTCAGCAAGCGCATGCATCTGTTGGCCGACGGCAAGTTTGCGGGTCGTTTGTAAATCGATAGCAGCGGCAACAGAAGACTGTCCCCAAGGTTGCATTTGTTTGCTCCAGGATTTCCCCTTTGTGCTCTCCAGCTGGTCGATGATCTGCATGACCGCACTGATATGGTCTGAAGCGATCAGGGTTTTGTCATCCAGGAAGCATAAGCCATCACCATCAAGAGCCCCTGTTGTCAGAATCTGCCTGTCTTTGTAGTCAACCGGTTTCAGTTCGAGTTTGCTGAATTTCGTTCTGGCCTGCTGGCGATCAATCACCTTGTTCGATCGGATGACACTGACATACCTGACGAGGGGATTCACCTGCTTACCGGTATCTGATGGCAGATAAATCAGTACAATGCTTTCCAACTGAGTGAGGTCGATCCCCAATAAGTCAAAATTTTGAGGTTGCTTCTTTTCCTGTTGAGTCAGTTCCCGAACAGGTTGCATTGCTTTTTCTGACAGAATCTGTGCAGGCCGTACGGCAATCACTCCGAATGCCGTATCAGGGACCGCATCAAATGGAAACGCGGGTAAAACGGTTTGATCCTTCGGACCGCGATCAGATTTGTCTTGTGCAACAGCGCTGCGTTCACCAATAGCGACCGCTAAAAGTAGAGCTGCTACCAGACAATGAGAAAGCGTACGCCAGTCATGGGGGGTATTGAAATGCATTAAAAACTCCTCGTGGGAAACCGGTCGCGACTGAGCTCAGGACAAGATTTCAGCTAGTCTTATTGAGGGAAAGAGCCTGACGATCAGCTGGCATCATTTGACCTGAGTGCCAGACACACTGACCTAAAACACTGCGCAACAGTATATAATGGTGGTCGCCAGTACTGGGAAAGTCAAGCGCGGTCCGAGGGAGGCTCATCTCATTTACGAACGCTGAGAATCATGTCTGGGCTGTTCCGATCACTCAATTCGAGAGATTCAGCGCCTCGACTTCTTCGTTAGCGGCTCCTTCAGAATATGCTGGCAACTGAAACAGTTCCCCGTCGCTGACTGTATAATGCGGTGCCCCAACGCTTTCCCTGGCAGTGTTGGGGAGCGGCTGATTGGATTCTTTTGAACCAAACAGGGTTAATGCTGCCACTTTCAGGAAGCCTTTCCAGGAAGAAAAGGTCTGGTCGACGGCCGTTGGTTCGTGCCCACAGTGGACCATGCAATCGCGGCACTTCGGGTTACCGCTCTTTTTGCCGTACTGTTCCCAGCGCGTGGAAGACATCAGTTCTGCGAAGGTTTCGGCATAACCTTCTTCCAGCAGATAGCAGGGTTTCTGCCAGCCGAAAATGTTATAGGTCGGGTTACCCCAGGGAGTGCATTCCAGTTCCCAGTTGCCTTTCAAAAACTCCAGAAACAGCGGGGAATGATTGAATTTCCAGGCTTTTTTGGGGGCAGACAAGATTTCGCGGAACTTCTGGATCGTCTGATTACGTTTCAGGAAATGTTCCTGATCCGGGGCTTTTTCGTACTGATATCCTGGTGAAAGCATCATACTTTCGATACCCAACTCGGCCAGTTCGTCGAACATCTGACGGACCCGCTCCGGCTCGGCATGCTCAAACAGCGTGGAGTTTGTCGTCACCCGATGTCCTGCTTTGACGGCTGCTTTGATTGCGCTGATCGCCTTATCGTAGATCCCATCCCGGCAGACGGCAGCATCGTGATCTTCGCGGATGCCATCCAGGTGAATCGAAAACGTCAGATATTTTGAAGGAGGATAGTTCTCTAAATGCTTTTCCAGTAAGATCGCGTTGGTACACAGGTAGATGAATTTTTTTCGCTGAACCAGACCTGCCACGATTTCGGGCATCTGCGGATGTAATAACGGTTCACCGCCGGGAATGGAAACGATCGGTGCACCACACTCGTCAACCGCCTGGAAACATTTCTCGGGACTCAGATTCTGCTTCAGGATATGAGAGGGAAACTGGATCTTGCCACAGCCGGCACACGCCAGGTTACAGCGGAATAAAGGCTCCAGCATCAGGACCAGAGGATAGCGGTCAACACCTTTAATGCGTTGTGTCAGAACATACTTAGCTACAGTCCACATTTGAGAAAGGGGAACACCCACGATCGCCTCCATATTGCGAAAATATCAGAATCCGTTCAGAATAGGGCGATCTTAGTACTTTCTGAATCCTCTGTCACCCCCAATTTTCACCTATGTCTCAACAGAGTAAAGAGTTAATGAAGGTTTAATACTGGCCTCATGAGAATCGCCCGTCTTTCCGCGTATCAGGTAGCTGTTCCCTTACGTCGAAAAATCAAGCATGCTTCTTTCAGTCGTTCTGAATCGCAATCGATTATCGTCCGCTGTGAACTGGATGATGGTACGACAGGCTGGGGGGAATCGGTTCCTCGTGAATACGTTACAGGTGAATCAGTCCTATCCGTTTTCTCTCAATATGAGATGCTGAACGCGCAATCTCCGTTATCTTCCAGCTGGAACACATTACCGGAGTTGCACTCTCTCCTGCAGCAGTGGAAACTCCCTGAATTAAAGGAAGCTCCCCCGGAATACGTCAAGCGTGGTTGTTTCGGAAATGCCGCCCGGTGTGCAATCGAACTCAGTCTGCTGGATGCAGCGACTCGGGCCATGCAGACTTCTTTGTCTGCGATCTTTACGCACCTGGATTCTGCTCAGGAACTTCTGCAACCACAGAAATCGGTTCGCTACAGTGCCGTTCTGACCTCAATGCGTCCGATCAAACAGTATTCACTGGCTGCCCTGTATCGCCTGACGGGCTTTCAGCACTGCAAAGTAAAGGTGGGGCTGCCGGGCAGCGATGATCGTGCACTCCTGAAAAGAATCCGCTCCATCATGGGAAGAAAAATGGACCTTCGGGTGGATGCCAACGAAGCCTGGACACGGGAAATCCTGGATCGAAAAACAGAACAACTGGCTTCTTTCAGAATCAGTGCCATCGAACAGCCAGTGAGGCACACCGACATCACCTCGTTGAAGAACATCAATCGATTACAGCAGATTCCTGTGATGCTTGATGAGTCATTATGCAGTATGGATGACGCAGAGACCGCGATTTCAGAGGGGTACTGCAATTACTTCAACCTGCGTATCTCGAAACTGGGAGGGCTGATACCCACACTTCTCATTGCACAACGCGCCAGACAGGCGGGGTTCAAATATCAACTGGGCTGCCAGGTAGGTGAAACGGGAATTCTAAGCGCTGCGGGAAGACATTTTGCCGCAGCCGTGTGTGAAATCGCTTTTCTGGAGGGGAGTTTCGACCGCTATTTACTCACTGAGAATATCATTAACGAAGAGATCTCATTCGGCAGAGGAGGACTTGCACCCGCCCTTTCCGGACCAGGGCTGGGAATCACCGTTAATGAGGAGCGACTCAGATTGCAGACACGAAAGCAGCTTCAACTGATTTCCTGATCAGGGAATCAGGAAGACCAGGCCTGTTACGGTCAGGCTTTCAAATAAAACGCCGCGTGCACTGAAGGGTAACCGCTCCACCTGGTAGGGGGGGCAATCTCCCGGACGTTCGTAGCCCAGATTATATTGGCACTCATGAATCGGATCAGCGCCGATCATGTAAGGCAGAGCCGGGACGCGACCGAAGAAACGGCCTGCAGATACAAATGGCTGAATCGCTGGACCGTAATTATAGCCGTAGCGTTCCAGGTAAGGCTCTTCAAAATACAGTGGATTATAGGGAATCGCCGGGGCTTCCCATTCTTTGGTCGTCAGAGTCCAGTCACGAGTCGTTCCCATTACGACCTGTTGAACGGGTAACTTTTCCAGTTGTTCGCCGGCTGTATTTGCTGGTAAATCGCCCGTAGATGGTTTCGTGTTCAACGTTAACTCAGTGAGAGGTTTCAATCCCAGTTCAACCAGATGTGGCGACCGTTTCTTTTGTTTCACCTGATTGGGATCAGTGACTGCTGCCCCTGATTCCGGTGCTGGTGGAACCGAGGGTAAAGTCATCGGCTGGGACTGAGGATCCAGAATAAGCTGAATCTCAGGCGCTTCCCGCGCCGGCTTTTGCGCTTCAACTGGTTCCTCAAATACTTCCATGCTGGAATCTACCAGCTCAATGGATTGAAATTGAGCGATTTCATCAAAATCCAGTTCTTGAACAATTGGCCTGTCAGCCTGAATCGACTCAGCGGGTATGTTCTGAACCTGTTTTTTCGGTGAATATTCGTATTTATTAAAACCGGTAACCCTGAAACTGTCAGCTTTTACGTCATCAATCGTCTTTTGTGGTGTGCTTTGAGTTCTGGCGTCCAATGCTTTCGACATGGCAGTATACCTGCTGTGATCAAGCTCAGGTGCGACTGAGAAATGAGCGCCTTGATTCACAGCACAGCCGCTGAGGAACAGACAGCATATGCATGTCAAAATATTTGGATGATAAGATAGCAACCTCATTGAATCAGTCGCTCCACATGAAAGTCTGCTGTTTCAGGCTGAAAACAGATAAAAATAATATTCGATTTCGAAATCGGGGAGTACTCATTTCAATTATCGGCTCCCTGGTTCTGTCAGGAACATCACCACCCTGTATCGCAGCAAGGTCACTGTAAGACCCCTAATCTGACTGATACGCTATAAATGCTTTGCCAGAACAAGGTGGACACAGTGACACACTTTCAAGGTCTGTTACAATATTATGGACTGAATTGTGTCTCATCTACGAAATCCAGGCGAACAGGTTTCGTACTTTATCAGTTACAATACGTACAACAGTTAAACTGATTGGAGACAGCGAGACTGGATTCAGTGTCAAAACCACAATTTTTTAACTGATTAGACTGTATATAACGTTTGTGCAGACATCTGCTTTCAATTTTTATCAGATGATTCTGCACCGTTAAAAATCGTTGACATAACATTTAGTGAGTAAAGATAATATGGGGGAGATGTTCTGCCATGACACATGCAACGTCCTGAGTGCACCGGGAAAATTGCATTGTCACTGTTAAGCCAGGATTTCAGGGCCGGTCCTGCGTTACACCATACCTGTACCTGATCCCCCTCTAAACTGAGATATTTGAATGGTCCCTCCCAATGAGGTTGCCATTTTTCTGATATAGACTGTTATTTAGAGCGCGATCCATTACATAAGCGTGTTTTCATGCATTCCCTGCACGGCAGACATACTTGAAGACACAACCATGAACCTGGTCACAGGCGAAAACTCAAAGGAGCATCTTAAACGTGCGATTTATAAAATGGCTGAATCGATGCCTGGGCAAATCTCACCCTTCTCCCAATCTTGAGTTTAACAGTCTGAGGCAGGACCGAAATGCGGATCTGGAACTGATCCGCCTGGAAGATCGTATTGTTCTGAATGTCACTGCAGCCTTGGACGTTGCCTCTGGCGGTGTACTTGAACTGAACCTGAATACAGCCAACGACGAAGCCACTGTCTCTGTGGTCAATAGCGGCGAGACTCTCCAGGTTAACAATGGTGAGGGAATGCCTGACAGCATTCTGAAGTTCGATCTCACGCAGATCTCCTCAATTCTGGTAACAGGCACCGATCCTTCCCAGACCGTGCAGTTCCTGGGACAGGAACCGCTCGTGTTATCGGGTTCGATGGATCTCACGGGCTTCTCGGGCGATGTCAATATTGGGATTCAACTGCAGGTTGATCCCGGCACGCCTCCCCAGTTCAGCGCTGAATCCACGGTAACTTATCTGGGGCAATTCGAACTGACCGGAGATCAGCTTAATGTGATTCTGCCAAACCAGCTGAACGCCGATGATGCATTCGTGGTTCAGATCAACGGTTCAAACCTGGAGATACTGGATCCTGACCAGACAACTCCCCTGCTCTTCTCGACGCCGGCGGCGGGCTTGACTTCCATCCAGTTCATTGGCGCTGATGGAGAATCGGATCTGCTGACCCTGGATTACAGCAACCCGGCACTGACCGAGATTGCCATGATGTTCGCAGGTGGAGCGGGCGGTAATGATGCGCTGGAGTTTATTGGTGGCTCCTTTGATACCGTAACGCATAATTTGACTGGTCCCGGATCAGGTTCGATTGACATCAGTGGAAATGGAATTACCGAGATCAGTTATAGTGGCCTGGAACCTGTTTTCGGTGGAGACAGCACTGCAGATAATATTGTCATCAATCTTCCAGCCGGCACGTTGGATGCCGTTCTGGAAAACTCAGCCATTCCAGGTGAAATGCAGATCCGCAGTCTCTCATCCGCGTTTGAGCTGACCACTTTCGCGGTCCCTTCCGAATCGCTGAAGATCAATACGTCCGGTGGCAGTTCCGTCGTTGAACTGGATTCCTTTGACGTCTCTTTTGCTCCCGCCGATCTGATCCTCTCTGGAAATGCCGGGGACACCTACCAGCTGACGGCCAGTGATCTACTGGCCGATACGGTATCATTGACGCTGACTGGCGGAGCGACTCTGGATCTGGACAGCCATAACGAAACCGTCAACAACTTTGTTCTGGAAGAAGGAACAGTCATCGCCACCAGTGGCGTGCTGAGTGCCCAGTCGAATCTGGATCTCCGCTCTGGAACAGTTCAGGCACAATTGAGCGGGACGGATCTGGTGAAAAACGGTGCCGGAACAGTGCTGCTGGATGCCGTCAACAGTTACACAGGTCAGACGATTATCAATGAGGGGACCCTGAAGCTGGCACAGTCCAATGCCATCCCCGGCTCCTCAAGCGTTGATCTTACCTCGATTGCCAGCGTTCTTGACCTGGATGGTTTCGAGCTTTCGATCACTTCTCTGACAGGCACGGGAAACGTTCTGCTGGGAAGTGCGACAGGGACACTCAGCGTGAATTCCCCAATGGCTACTTCCGCAACCTATGCTGGAGATATCTCCGGCGATGGCAGTCTGATCAAAACGGGCGAGGGGGAATTGATCCTGTCCGGAACGAATTCCTATGCCGGTCCCACCAGCGTACAAAATGGAATCCTGAAAATTGAAGGCTCCTTGACGACTGCCGAAGTGATTGTCTCTGCTGATGCGGTTCTCGGTGGTTCGGGAACAATCAATGCCGATGTGACGGTCAACAGCGATGGAAGTTTTACCCCTGGTTCAAGTCCCGGCTTTATCAGCACGGAATACCTGACTCTGGAAGCTGGTTCTTCACTGGATGTCGAAATCAACGGCACAACCGCCGGTTCTGAATACGATCAGGTGCAGGTTACCGGCGAGGTCAATCTCACCGGAGCGACGCTCAATATCTCCAGCACTTTTACAGCTGCCGCAGGAACCGAATTTCTGCTGATTGCTAACGATGACATAGATTCGGTTACAGGCGAATTTGTCGATCGCGCGGAAGGAACGCTGTTTACCTTTAATGGCAATCAGGTTTATATCACCTACCAGGGAGGCGACGGCAACGATGTGGTCCTGATTGTGAACAGCCCCCCTGTTGCCGGTGATCAAAGTTTCGATGTGGATGAAAATACCAGCAACACCACTTCTGTCGGAACGATTATCGCTGCGGATGTTGACGTGCCGCCAGACAGTCTCACATTCAGTGTCACGGGCGGAACCGGTCAGACGGCTTTTGCTGTCAGTCCCATAGGTGAAATCACCGTTCTGGATCAGACGCAGCTTGACTACGAAACAGCGACATCCTACGACCTTGAAATCCTGGTTACCGACAGTGCAGGCGCGACTGATACCGCCACAATTACCATCAATCTGAATCCTTTGAATGACAATGCTCCCGTCATCGCAAATCAGATACGTTCGGTTGATGAAAATTCGACCAATGGTACCAGTGTCGGCGCTGTGATCGTGGCTACCGACGCCGATCTGCCCGGTGATACACTCACATTCACCGAATCTGATGGCACCGGCGCTGCCGCATTTGATATTACTGCCAGCGGTCAGATTATTGTCGCTGACCAGAGTCTGTTGAACTTCGAAACCAATCCCACCTACACACTCGATGTCATTGTTAATGACAATAACGGCGCTACGGCCACTGCCACAATCACGATCAACCTGAACGACCTGGCTGAAACGCTGGTCTTTAATCCGGGAGACTGGTCAGTCAATGATATTACGATTATCAGAGACGGCAGTCTGCTACGCATTCTGGAAACAGTGACTTCCAACGAAATCGTTCCCGCTCATAATTTTGCGAATGTGACCGATGTGCAGATTACCGGCAACAGCAGCAATAATATTCTGCGGCTGGAC
>NZ_CAXAVM010000040.1:0-42736 GCF_963972345.1 uncultured Gimesia sp.
TGAACAATCCAATGTGGCGATACGGGTTGACAGAGGACCGATACAGGGCGGTGCAGTGGTGGTGCCGGGGCGAAGCTTTGCGATGTGTGGCGACCCGCAGGGTAGCATCACGAACGGGTGTGGTTTCAGGCAGTGGAAATCTGGAAAAAACAGGCTCAATTGCAGTGAAGAGTCGGAACAGGTGGCTCGTGTTTCGGTGCACTGTAAACTGGGCACGCGCGCGACTCAAAACAGCGCTTATCGCCGATGGCGCGACGGGGTCAAGTGCAGTTTATGCAGCGGGAGTGCGGAAATGTGTAGCAGCAGGTGAGGGAAGTTCAGTCCTGCGGGCGAATGAGGCTGGCGGCGTGGACAGTGAGGCCTGCGTTGTCCGCGCGCAGCGGGATGCCGGGCGCGTCTTTCGGGAGTCCTTTCTCAAGCAGTGATATGACCTGCGCAGATCAGCTGCCGCGCTTTGCGTGCGGGCGTTTTTTTAAAGTGAATCCCTTTTGACCAGACAGACACCGTTCAGACTTCTGGCCTGTTTCACCCGGAATGCAGTTGATATTATGATCCAAAGTATAGATACTTACAGTGCCCCAGGGGTGTACTCACAAACGAACAGACTGGTTCTACTTCTTTTGTACGGGAACGTAATCGATATGGTACTTCGCAGAAACCATTATGATGCTGCGTTCGAGGCGTATCTTCGCGCCCAAAAAATTCCTTATGTCGCCGTGGATGAGAAACGCCGGGCGCTGGCGAAAGATGCTTCGATCAAGTCTCTCGACTTTATCGTGTATGCCAGCCAGGGACCGAATCTGCTGATTGATGTCAAAGGCAGAACCGAAATCTCTCTCAATCAGAAACAGAGTCGACGCTGGGAAAACTGGGCCACCCTGGAAGATATACAGGGACTCCAGCAGTGGCAGGAACTGTTTGGAAATGATTTTCTCTCAGGTTTTGTATTCGCTTATCAGCTCCCGGAAAACTCCATCTCAAACAGTCTGGAAAAACTGTTTGAATTCCGGGGGAGCCTTTACGCGTTCTATCTGGTCAAAATCGACGAATATCGACTGAAAATGAAACCCCGTTCCGAAAGCTGGCAAACCGTCTTCCTGCTTCAGCGGGATTTTCATGAACTCCGACAACCTGTGGAAGCGCTCATTCAGGCTTGAAACTGAACCAGATGGACTCCTTTGAAAAACCGTACAGTATCTTTAATTTCTGCATCTCTGTTCCTGGCGGATTCACTTGCGTTTTTGCCAGGAATCGTCTTTTCTGGATGCAGGAAGGCGGGACTGTTGTTACAATTCTCTGCAGGAATCATGTTCAATCCCGATCTGAGTTGAAAACTGATGGTTATGAAGAAAATTCAATATATGTCCGCACGCTTCCTTAGATTTTGTTTCTCAACAGTCGTTTTACTGGTTTCATCCGGAACGGTTCTTGCCCAGGAAGACGCCCCCAAAAGTGGGCTGGTCCAGACATCGCAGACTTCAATCGTCGAATACATTCTGGTAGCGGCGCTGGTCGGACTGGCGTTATTTGCCATCTGCCGAACCAGTCATCGCTCGTGATAAATCCTTGCTCTCCTGTCTGCTGAGTTCAGTTCCTGAGCGCATCTCCCGATAACAACAGTATCCTTGATTCCCTGTGGTCCCTGTACCCCTGGAAACGTAATAATTAACCTGGACACAGGCTAATGCCACCAACGATTTTGGTCACAGAGCAAACATCCCCGCGGGTTGTCATTACGGGGATTGGTCTGATTACTCCCTATGCTGTCGGGCGTGAACAGTCCTGGCAACAGTTGCTTTCCGGGCATTCTGCCACCAGCCTGCTTCAGAATCTGTCACAGCAGTTGGGGCGGCCGATCGCAGGGGGGATCATACCTGATCCCGAACTCTCTTCAACATCCCTGACCCGTTCTCCCTTCCAGAATGATCCGTCCCTCGATTTGACTCTGAAAGCGACCAGCGAGGCCATTGCTGATGCCGGGCTCGATCCTGGTCAACTCTCCCGTGAATCAGCGGGTTGCGTTATCGGATCCAGCAAAGGGGGAATCGCGGGCTACGGCGAACTGGCAGCCGCTACTCACAGCAGGCAGCGACCATCCGATTCGATCCCGCCCGATTTCTGGCTGCAATGCCTGCCCCATGCCTGCAGCCAGGCGGTCTCTGCCAGGTATGGTCTCAAAGGAGCGGCTTTAACACCGGTTTCCGCCTGTGCGACCGGTCTGTCCAGCATCATGCGGGCAGCTGATTTAATTCGAGATGGGGTTTGTGATACCGTGATTGCGGGAAGCGCCGATGCATCCCTGGTTCCTGCCGTCCTGGGCTCCTTTCAACGAATGGGGGTACTGGCTACAGACTTCGCCTCACCAGAACAGGCCTGCAAACCTTACGACAGTCGGAGAAATGGATTCGTCGTAGGCGAAGGAGCGGGAATCATGATCCTTGAATCACTGGAGCATGCTCTAAAACGTAATGCAACTCCCTATGCTGAATGGCTGGGGGGAGGTCTGGGCGCTGACTCGACGCATCTGATGCAGTTCGATCCCGCAGCCCAGAGTCTGGCTCGATTGATTATTGATACTTTACAGCGGGCCGAGGTCTCCGCAGAAGAACTTGATTACATCAACCTGCATGGAACCGGAACCCAGATCAACGATGTGTACGAAACCCGTGCCCTGCAGAATGCTTTCGGTGAACTCGCGAAATCCATTCCGTGTTCCAGTCTGAAGGGGGGAATGGGACATCTCCTGGGAGCGGCTGGCAGTGTCGAACTCGGATTCACTTTACTGGCCATGCGGGACCACACCATTCCCGCGACGTTGAATCTGGATCAGCCTGATCCACAATGCGATTTGAACTACACACCTCGAATTGCAGTTTCCAGACCCATTAATACCGCGCTGAAACTATCGTTCGGATTTGGGGGACACCTGGTCGCGGGATTACTGCGAAACTGGCAGGAATGTGAGTGAAGCAGGCTGGAGCCCTGAGCATTCATCATGCAGAAGAGGAATTGTCTTTCCGCAAGTCGTTTATTGTACGAAGCGGGCTGACTTCACGAAGTCCTGAAACTCCGTTGCGGCATTCAGAAGCTGTTCTCGGGGACCTGTCAGCTTCAGATAAAAATCACGGGGACTGCGCGGAATGGCAACCCCGATCATGCGCATTCCAGAAGCCACCTGAGCGTCGATCGCGGGCCCCGAATCGAAAGTCCCCCTGAGATCAAGCCACACAGCATCCACGCCATCCACTGGGATCGTTTTTTCCACCGGGCTTTCGCCGGGTTTCAGCTGAAATTGACCGCGCCATCTCTCCAGATTCGCAGCGATCCCGCCTCCCACAGAAGAGAGCGTCAACTTGACATCCTTACCAGCATCCGGAATTCGAAAACTGGCTGAAATCATGCCCTGTTGAGCCGGGGAAAGTGCAACCTGTTCCCAGCCGGAAGGTACCTGAAACTGGATACCATCGATTTCTGTTGATCCGCCTGAATCTGAAACGGGATCACTGGTTTCGGGCGCGGAGTCAGTTAAGGCAGGTGCCGTAGGAATTGGTGGTTCCTCCTGCACGCTCGAATGATCGGATCCACAACCCAAAACCAGACAGACAGTCAATGCAAGTAGAACAGGGAGTATGCTCTGCTTTCGTTCGAAGTAAGTTTTCACCTGACAATTCCCGGTTTACAGATCAAGTTTAAGCTGCAAAATGGTCTTTTTCAGTTTATCAGTTTAAACCAGGCTCAACCAGTGATTCGACTTCTTCGTTATACTTTTGAGACAGCCGGATAATCTCATCCCGAATTTCGAAGTAGGCATCGATGACATCAGAATCCCATTGCAGGCCTTTTCCCTCTCGGAAGATATTCTCGAGGCGTTCCAGAGGCATTCCCTTTCGATAGGGACGATCGCTGCCCATCGCGTCGTAGGCATCTGCAACAGCGATAATCCGCGCCATCAGCGGGATATCCGATCCCCGTAAACCATCCGGATATCCGCGTCCGTCAATCTGCTCATGGTGATTGCGAATCCCCGGCAGGAGATTCTTCAGCTTTTTAATACCTGTCAGGATTTTATATCCAATCATCGGATGCTTTTGAATCTGGGCAAATTCCTCATCAGTCAACCTGCCTTCCTTTCGGAGGATTCCATCATCGACTCCGATTTTCCCGATATCATGCAGCAGGCCAGAAAGATAAATATCCTGAAGAAACTCACCAGAATAGCCCAGCTGTTTTGCCAGTTTCTGTGCAATCAATGCCACCCGCTCGCTATGGCCGCGTGTGTAAGGATCTTTGGCATCCAACGTAGAAATAAAGGACTTCACAAAGCTCAACATCAGTTCTTCCTGTTGAGCATACAGGTCAATATTTCTTAAATGAGTTCCCAGGAACGAAGCAACTGAATTCAACAGACTGGCCTGGATCGTACCGTACTCTTCACTTTTCAGTAAATTACAACTGAGAATCCAGCCAAACGGGTTGATACCGTCAGAAACAGGAACCAGCACCAGATTATGCAGATCGGGAAATTCAAGCGACAGCAGAGAACTCTCTACCTGATTGATGACCAGAGGCTGATTCCAGTTAAATCCATCAAACTGGGCAACCAGTCGCGCCAGCTTCAGTTCATCAAAATCTGTCTGGCTGTGAGACAGAAATCGTGATGTATTATCCTGTGCCTCAAACCAGATGATGTTGGTTTCTGCTTCGATCAGAGTACTGATTCGGTCGAGGCAGAGCTGGCCCAGTTGTTCCGGACTTTCAGAGATTTTTAAATGCTGTGCCACCTCATGTAACAGACTGATTTCCTCAAAGGTCTCATCCAGGCACTCTGAGAGATTATCCACTTCGTCATTTAATTGCGTCAGCTGCTGTTCTTCATCAAGATGCAGCACCGCCAGACTCAATAAGGCATGCAGAGATTTCACGTCCAGAACCCGCTGATTCTCCAGCCAGAAATCCAGATCTTCCGAACTCCATTCCTGCTTGACTGCGGATAAAACCATCTCCGTCAGCTTTCGTTTTTCTCTTGAAAACACAAATCCGACGGCAATAAAGCGCTGCTGCGCATCCTGGAGCAGGGGAATCAGATAGTGAGTAATGCCATTCGCATTTTCAATAAGAGTCAGGCCGTCAACGGTCGCGATTTCACTTAGAACATCCGCTGGAAAATAGGCGAGCGACCGGGCATTGGATTTGTCGTACAGAACCTGTTGATTACCATCGAAGCAATGCATCGACAGCCCCGTCAGCTCTGAAATCCGCTTCATGCGACTGATGGCCAGATCATTCCTAGCATCCTGATGCAATTCCAGATCCCATTCACCACCACATTTACTGAAGTTGGACAGCTTTTTTAACGAGTCAATTGTGCCTAAAACCATAATACGATCTCAACTTTCTAAAGGTAATTCCCCTTAAAAAGCTAGTTCGCAATCGCAAGTCGGCAAACCAGATTTTACTTCCGGATAGCAATTGCCCCCTCTTTCATCAATTCCCGGCGATCTTAGATCAAAATTAAAGAGATACGTTCAAACCAGCCTCTAAAATCAGTCGTAGTGAACAGTTTCTGCTGTGGCCCCAGATTAATATGAACATTCAGCCAGAATCATCGCTCACATATTCTGTGCGCAGGACCGATTCAAATCCTAAAGCGAAACATAAAAAGAATTAACGACTCTCTCCAAAGGGAGTTGATGTGTGGTTGGTTTAAAATTCGGCATATCTCCTGTTCACCAGTCACAACCGGGAAATATTGAGCCTCAAAAATCTTATGGAACGATTATACTCTCAAGCCGGATTACATTACTTATTCCGGCTGAAACAGAAAAATAAGAAGGGGTCTCAGGAAATTGTTCACCAAAAACAATGCATAGACTAAAAAAGTCTTTTCCAGAGCGTCTGACAGGTCATCATGGAGTCTCACGAACTCATAGGCTTAAGACCAAATGACCTCGGAGAAACTACCGTAAACTGGAGCCCGTCTACAGCAGAAACAGGCAAACAGAGAGGGGAAATTTCAGGTCTCGGAGTCGCTCTTACGATACCTGGCACTTACCTGATTCAGTTGCTGACGTTCTTTGGGAGTCAGCGATTCCAAGCCGAATTCGTGAACTTTATCCAGAAGCAAATCGAGCTGTTTTTCTGCATCCCGATTCTTCTCGCGCTCACGCAGTTTTTTCTGCATTTTGCGTTTTTCTCGCCACCTCTGAAAAAAGCCGGCCTGCTTCTCTACCAGTTGACTACTCGAACGTTCCAGGCTGGTATACCCCTGGGAAAAATCATACCCAAAGATGGAGTCGTCATAGGAATCTTCTCTTTGAGCCGAGGTGAATTCGATTAAATTCAGCATCAGTAACAGGGCACTGAAAAAAACGACCCAGACACTGTGAGTGCTCAAGCCCACCACCATACCGATGCCCCCAATCCAGAAACTGGCACTCAGTAAAATGCGATGCACGACCGTTTCATCAAAGCGACGTGAGAGAAGCATCTGGAGAACTTTTCCACCATCCAGAGGAAGTACAGGTATCAGGTTGACCAGTAATAACAGCCAGTTTAAATTGAAAACCATCAATAAAATGGCCTGCCCGAGTTGATTACTTAAATCGAGGGCTGGCAGTTTGACAGGGTTGAGTGAATCTGAAAGATGACCGGACCAGATCACGGCTGGCAGGGTAATCGCACAGAGCAGAAAATTGACAGCCGGGCCCCCCAGAACTGTTAACAGTCGGGCAGAAAATGTTCGTTCGGGGTTGCAGGGAACCAGTCCCCCCAGAGGCCAGAGAACGATTTGATCTGCTTCTCCCCCCGTCAGTCGACAGGCAACGACATGCCCCATCTCATGCAGGAACACACTGATAAACAGAATTCCAAACAGGGCCACTCCCAGTCCCAGTGAATAATGAGACCAGAAAACCAGCAGTAATACAGGTAGAAAGATGCTGACGCGAACCTGGGTCAGGAACCAGGTTCCTATTGAAAATGACCAGTGCAAAGGGTTGGAACGACTCATCTTTACGAAAACCTGAAGAAGATCATCATGGACATACCCAAAGTCAGGGGACAGGGCAGATCAATCTGAAAATCAAATGGAAACGTTTCACACATAGAAGGTAATATTTACTTAATGTTATACACCCATTATCCCCTTGGCAATTCCACTCTATTCGACCTCGATAAATCTTAGTCAAATCCAACAGCTAAAGCATCCCCAAAAGTTGTTTTGCCCCCATCTCCCGGGCAATCTGAGTCTGCAACTCCCATTCCGGATCGCCTGCCTGATGTTCCTGATTTGTGGAAACTGCCAGGACTCCAACCACCTGGTCTCCTTCAAAAACCGGTATGGCATAGGACTGTTTTGCTTCAAATCGCTGCAGCCATTCAGAAGACCCCTGTAATCCAGATTCGTTTGCCTGCAGGGTACCAATCGCTGGTGTTTGATCAAGGACCGCCTTGACGATCCCTAAACCCGTATTTTTTAACGAAACTTCCTGAGTTAACGCAGCAAACTCTTGCTTTACCTGTTCATTCATCCGCGCATCAGCACGAAAACCCAGTTGTACCAGATTACCAGATTCACAACGCCAGAGTCCAATCGCCCGTCCATCCAGGACTTCCAGTAACTGGTCCAGAACATCAGAAATCGATCGCTGATGTCGTATCACGGACTCGAACTGTTCCACAATCTCTGTTGCCTGCTGCTGCATATCTGTTATTCATCCTGAACTGAGAGAAACTGTCTGAAAACGTGGTCCGCTCGCCTGTCTGATTCTTTACAAGCCATTACCTGTTACTGAGAGAGCACCTTTGACCGGAAACAGCCGATCCTATATACAGATAAACCTTGAAGAAGAGGATATCTACGGTATAGAATAGACTTAGCTCGCTGTGATTTAGACAGTATGTTATATTTTCATTTCTGCGTTACTATCATACATCTGCCGTATCATTAATCCAATCTGTCTCGCTTTAATGAGGTGAGACTTTCTAATCGCTGACCATTTAATCATATCGGACGACACTAATATGGATCTGCCAACTTGCCCATCATGCGGAGCATCAGTTTTAGATGAAGACGCAGTAGAATGCCCTTTCTGTGGCGCATCTATGACGGCAAAATCCTCTGCAAAAAAACCAGCTGCCAGCAGTAAACAACCTGCAAAAACAGGGGCTGCCTCACCGGGTCCCACTGTGACCAGAAAAAGGCGGGAAACGGTTTCTGATGACGATCCGTTTGAACTGGAACGACAGCAACAGTCTTCCAAGGTGATTCCCCTGCTGCGCAAGCCAGTCAAAGGCAAGATGAATCGTTACGTCTGTCCAATGTGTGACACACCGGGATTCGCCTCTTCCAAAGTAGTCGGCAAAGAGGTGAAATGCTCTAACCCGGAATGCCTGGCTCCCGTCTTCCTGATACCTGATAATGAGGCTGCGGAACGGAAATCGGCTGAAGAGAAAAAGCCTGTCACAAAACAGAATTCAAAACTGCCACTGATTACCGCCATTGTCCTTTCTGTGGCAGTGATTGGGGGTGCCACCTGGTTTCTTACCCGGGTCCCCGATGGATCGGAACTGGCAAAACCGTTTGAAGTCCCGGCGATTGCCAACCAGTCAAAAAATTCAATGCTTCCTGATAAAAACAAACAGGTTGTCAATCCACTGGCGAATAATGGACAACAGACTCAGAACACCAGTAAGAATGAGAAAAAGCCTGTTTCGCCTGAAGTCGTTCAGAAAGCGGCTCTGGAATCAATGGTGGAACTCTCCCGTGCTCGAGAAAACCGCAGCAAACCGTTCAGTCGTCGTTTAGCGGCAGAAGCATACGCGATTTCCGGAGACCTGGCAGGCTCTCGTGAGCAGATTGCTCGAATTGATGCCGTCGATCCACCGCTGCCATTTTATAAAATATTCCCCCTCATTGAAATCGGCTGGATTCAGTTAAATGAGAAGGATACAGCCGGATTGAAGCAGACTTTAGACGAAACTGTAGAACTGTCTAATAAGATCCCCCCCTATGGAGGCCGTGATACCCTGGATCTCATCTCGCGTCTGGCTGCATTCTGGATTGCAGCTGGCAATGAAGCTGCAGCAGAAGACCTGATCAGTAAGCATCAGGCAGAAAACAGTCTGGCACAATTATCAGCTTACCTGCAGATCGCGCATGAAACCAATCACTACAATTTCGAATCGTTGATCGATTTACACCGACGCTGGAATGCGCCTCAATCAGTAGCCACAACACTCATCCTGATTTCCCATGACTATGATGAGGCAGCTCTGAACTGGGCGGCTCTGGCGTCTGAAGCAATTGACCGCACCGAAGCAGTCACGCAATGGGCATTGGCTGTACTGGAGCAGGCAATCAGTCAAAATAAAAAACCTGAAATCAGCTTGATTCAGCCTGCAGAAATGAAACTGTCCGCTACTGGAAATGCCCTGATGTATGCCCGCTGTGCCCGTGAACTGGCCGCACGGAAGCAGACAGAATCAGCAAAAGCCTTTCTGGCGAAATCAAAATCATTTCTCGAAAATGTCCCGGTTCCTTCCCCCCTGAAACTGGGCAGCCTCAAAGAAGTATATAACCTGAAACTACCCGAATCCTCTCCTCTGGAACTGACTTCTCAGGCTTACCTGCAGATCGCCTGTGCCGAAATCGAACTGGGTGAGCAGGCGGACGCGAATCGTTTTCTGAAAAATGCGGTTCAGGCAATCCAGGCTACGGCTCCCAGTCTCGCAGAAGTGCAGTCTAAGCAGAACGAATCTTCAAATTTCAATTTCAAGGACCAGATCAGAGATGAGTTAAATCTCGATACCAATGATCGAATCAATCGTGCGATTAGAGACTATCGTAAACAACTCAATTCCCTGAAGACCGCTGCGGAAAACAGGACGGCCCTGCTGGTCAATTTATTATCCCAGGCTGCAAGAACCGAGCTGGCTGCCAGCGTATGGAATTTTGCCAGTGAAAGCCAGCAGGCAGCAGAGCTGAATCTGAAAGAGTCCCTGCTGGAATCCAGCCTGCCGGCTACCATTCTCGAGGCAAATCAGAAAAATACAGATTTGACTGCCCAGATTAAAAAAGCACTCAATGACAAAATCCCCCCCTTGAAAAAAGAGGACCTGCTGGTTCAGCAGACTCTATCCCTGGTCAAAAATGACAAACCGGAACAGGCCGCACATGAAATTAATCAATCCGATCTGAAAAAACCCTGGAAAGGGCAACTGTCGCTGAAACTGCTCTCGGTGCTCATCAATGAATCAAAATTTGACCAGGCAATTCAGTTTGTTACCGCCACCAAAGATCAGGTACTTCGAGAAGATATGTTGAACTCAATCGGTGCGATTGCAGCGATTCAGAACAAAGTGGCTGAAGTCACTGCGATACTGGAGAGCAATGGCTACACTCCTACAGAGCGGATTTCCGGATACCTGGGTCTGGTCAGTGGGCTGCAGATCGCAAAAGCCAGACCGGCAAGCCCGGAACCGACTCAGAAACCAGCTGACAAACTGTAATATGCGATTCATATCGATTGTCCCGCAACAACCTGCTCAGTTCCGCTTTTTTTCCAAATGTTGTTGAACCTCATTAAGTATTTCCCTGATTTATCGCCGAATCAGATTCTGGACCCGTCAATGAAATCCGAAAAAGTATACACATAAACACACATCCTGCTACACTATATTCACCCGCTCTTCCTGACGCAGAACTCAACGATTTCGGACTTTAGCTATTTCTTCATCCAGAGTTCCCTATTCATTACTTTTGGTATAAACTAACATTCGCAAGTGAATCTCCTGGAAATAAAAGTTGACAGCTACTGAATAAGCCGTCTGTTCCAGTGCAGACAATAACGATTGATCAACAATGATCCCCAGATATACATCATGGAGGAAATGTATGAGCCGTATTGCTCATTTAGTGTTTATCCTGTTAATTTGCTTCACTGTTCCTCAGCCCGTTGCCGCAGAAAATAAATCTGCTCCGAGTATTTCACTGGTTCAGATTAATGCAGATGGCATGATTGCTGACCTGAAGTATCTGGTTCTGGATCTGGCCGATGAAAAGAAGGGTTGGAGCAATCTTGAAGAATTGCTCCCCACGTTTCTGGAAGGGATCGATAAAACACGCCCCATGCGAATCGACATCCTGCTGGGTGAAAACCAGAAGGAACGCTATCGACTGATCCTGCCTGTCAGCGACCTGGGTAAATTTCGCGATAACCTGGAAGTTTTTGAAATCTCTTCAAAGAAGCAGAGAAAAGGCCCTTATATTCTGGGAAATCTGTTCGAAGGTTTCATGAATTATCTCCAGAAAGAACAATACGTTGTCATTTCTGAAAAGCTGTCGGAAGTCGAGGAAATTACTGATCCTCTGCAAAGAGTGCAGGAACTGATTGCTGCAAAATACGATTTCAGCGCTCTCATCACCAATGAAAAAGAGGGTGTCGAAGAGCGTAAGAAATCAATGATCAGTACCCGTGAGCAGTTACTGGCTGCAGTAAAGAAAAAACGGGATGAAACAGATAACGCCTACGAATTACGAAAGCTTGCTTTCATACATCAGATGGATGAACTGGAGCGTCTGTTTGTCCAATCGGAAAAAATGGTAATCGGCTGGACCACCGATGCTGCTGAGAACGAAGGGCGTCTGGTTTTCACACTGAAAGCCATTGAAGGTTCATCACTGGACGAGAGCATCAAACAGTTCGCAACCAAACCAAGCTATTTTGCGAATGTCCCCGTTCAAATGGATGGAATTCTCAACGGCAGAATCAACCACCCTCTGGATGAAATGCGAAAAGAGAATTTCACCGCATTCTATAAGCTCCTCCTGCCAAGCCTGCAGGAACGCATCCAGGCGAATAAAGATCTCACTGACGAGCAGAAATCCGCAGGGAAAAAAGTTGCCGCGCTGATAATCGAAATGCTGGATGCCGGGAAAGAAGCCTCGCTGATTGATGGATTCATCGATACCAAATCCGTCGCAGATAACAAGTACACACTTTTAGGCGGGGCCCGCTCTACAGACGGCGCCAAGCTCAAAGAGATTGTGGAACTTCTTCCCAAGGTCATGAAAGACCAGACTGTCGAAACAGATGTTGTAAACGAAGAATCCCTGAAGATTCATAAGATCAATATCAAGGATCAGTACAAAGCCGGTTTTGAAGAACTGTTCGGTGCAGGGGAGGCCCTCTACGTGGGCAGCACTCCAGAAGCACTCTGGGTCGCCGCTGGTCCGGACTCTATCAAACGGATCACCGAAGCTTCCAAACTGGTAAAAGAACCGGCGCCAGAAAAAGTCAGTCCTGAAGTCATTGAACTGAATGTCAAAACGCTGCCCTGGCTGAAAATGGTAAATAAACTTCGTGGAGAGAAAGGAAATCAGGAAATTCGTGAGATGCTGATCAAATCACTCACCAGTACTGATGATACTTTTTCTTTCGTCATGAAACGCGAAGGAGAAACCATCGATGGCAAGGCAAAACTGGATAAAGGGATTTTGAAATTTATTGGGAATGTGATTGCCAAGTTCTCAAAAGAAACCCTTTAATATTCCATCTCCAGAGTCAGCAGAAAATAAATACAGCCGCAACGATCTCATTCGATCATTGCGGCTGTTCTATTTATGATCCTGAATAACAGCTTACCCGGTAACACCTGCAATTTTCCTGGAAAGTGACGCGAGATAAACCCTGCACGGGTTAATCCCAGTCGTCCATCATCTCTTCCAGTTTTTCCTCTTCGCTTTGATCAAGCGTCAGTCCCGTTAATTGATCTTCTACTGATTCAGAGACTGCATAGACAGGCTTGGATTCTACCGGTTTCACTTGAGTATTCTGAGTCGAAGCCTTGATGGTTGCTGTCGGCACAGATTGCTGACGTTTTCCGGAATTGGGAGTATTCGCAACGCGTGTCGCGCCGGGTTGTGCAAATCGTCTTACTTTTTCCAGAAACTCAGCCTTGGAAAAGCTGGTTTTGATAATGTAATCATTTGCCCCTCCCTGAATCGCAGGAATCACTGTTTCCTTGCTGGCATCAGATGTCAGCATGATTATCCTGGTATGTGCAAGCGTGGGATGAGAACGAAATGCCTTCAAAGTCTGCAAGCCATCCCATACAGCCATCTGCACATCTACAATGGCGATGTCGGGAGGGTACTCCAGAGCTTTATGAAATCCTTCCGATCCATCACTGGCAACTGAAACGAAATACTCACGACGTAAAAAAGAGACCATCAGATTGCGGAATAATGGATCATCGTCAATCACGAGGACTCGTGCATTTGTTTTTTCTGATGAATGTAGCATGAGAGGAACCCACTACTTATCTTTTAAATCGATCACTAAGAATTACTGGCGGTAAGAAAAGAATCAAAGACCTCATTTAACACAAGCAACATCTCCTGGGAGCGGTGATCCACTTCCAGTTCATATCGAACTTCATACTTAGCTTCAATTCGAGTTGATTCAACACTCTCGTCAGTTAATAGTTCTGCATTGCTCATAAATACTTCTCTCAAAGCTGACAATGATTCCAGTTTTTCAAGGACCTGATCACAAACTCATCAAAGTGATGTCCGTTGCTAAAAAATAGGTCAATTTTCTCCACCTGACTGATTTTTCTAAAAAAAAGAGCAGAGAAGCGAACTGCTCCTTTGACGCAGTCCACCCAGACGGCAAAATCAGAACTCAGTCCAGATTTCGAACGCGGATCTTTCATCAAGACTTAACAGAACTATTTACTGTCAAACCGAATTGTTCCATCCCAGTCCAGCGGTGCAATCCGATTAGTACGAGTAATCTGCAAGGCAAGAAAATCCTGAGCGCGGTCGGAAGGAGGGATTTCATGCAGGAGCCGGAATGCTTCTTCCCATCGTCCCTGTATAAAATGCTCTACCGCCGTTTCATAACTCCGAACTTCCTGATCGGTTAATGTTTCCGCAGTTGACTGGGGAGGCAACAGCTCGCTGACAATCACCGGTTTTTCCATACCGTAAGGCAGGATCCGGGCCAGCTTTCGCACGCGGCCTTCTTCCCGGTCGAGTTTTGACCTCACAATTTGCGCGGTTGCCTCATCCATTAAAACCGGCACACGCAGATGTTTCGTCAAACCCTCCAGGCGACTGGCAAGATTAACGACAGGACCGAACACAGTGACCTTCACCTGATCGCTGGTGCCGATTTTACCAGCGACAGCCCTGCCGTGGGCGATCCCGATTCCCATTCGAAAATCTGAAAGTGGGTGGTCTGGCTGTAATTTAATCTGCTCAAACGCATTCCGAATCGCCAGGGCAGCGCGGCAGGCATCCAGGGGCGCCAGCTCGGAAGAGAAGGGCCAGCCCCAGAATCCCAGTGCCGCATCTCCCTGGAAATCTCCTGTCACTCCACCAAAATCAAGAATGTGGGACGTCATGATGCCTAATGCCTGACTGACTCGTCCCAGCAGACCGAGTAAATCCTCTGATGAACTTTCTGCATGCTGGCTGAATCCCCGCAGGTCACAAAACAAAACGGTGACATCACATTCACGAGGCTCAAGAATCTCTGTATCCAGATTATCTCCAATTGCCGAGAGAATCGGTGGCGCAAAAAACTGCCTGAGCCCTGCCTGCTGACGTTCCAGCTGATTTAGCCGCCGCACCGATTTGACGATTGAAGCCACCAGCTCGGTAAATTTGACATCTGCCTGGAGATCGATCCCGCCAGCTCCCTGTGGAACGGAGACCTGGTAAGGCTGATTTAATTCTCCCGCGACATACAACCCCCATCTCCCGTTGACTCCTTCTTCAATCGGAGTACAGAAGGCCCAGTCGAATTCTGCCACGGCGGTATAATCTTCCTGCCCCTCCTTTTCCTCCTTGGCCGCCCAGACATGTAAAACCGAGCGTTTACTTTTTTTGACCGCCTCCAGAACCAGTCGACCACTGGGATGAAATCCTCCCTGGGTCTGGCGTCTCCTTTCCCAAAAGGGAACATCGACTCGATCCTCATCATTCAAACGCACGACAGCAACGGCATCGGCATGTTTCACTCCGGACAGCAGCATGGTCACCAGACGATGAAACAGATCAGTGTCGTTCCGGGCATCCAAAATCAGTTCCGGTAAATGTGCCAGAACATCGATTCTCTGATCTGCATCGCGATACCGCACCTTTACCAGTTCATTTGGCTTGAATGTCACTTCTTCGAGAGGAGATTCGCGAGGAGATGAAAAACTGGACGACGAATCCAGAAGTTGAAATGTCGTCGAACCGATGACGAATGTCCCCCCTGGTTCCAGCAGAAAATCATCGAAAGCAATGCCCGCCAGAAAAATCTGATTTTCGGTATTGGACAACCGTGCAACAGAGAGCTGTTTGGGCTGTACTTTAAGCAGCGCGTGTTTACGTGAGATACGATCATCCCAGGTAACTGCAATATCTGCTTCAGGGGAACGACCTAATACCAGTTCCTGCCCCGGTTCCAAAGTGAACCGGCTGGAATGCCGGGTCTGGGTTCCATATATAACTAACTCCAACAAGCAAAGTCTCCCTGTCCATTCATTTAAACTGATTGTTTAACTCTGCTGTTGGTCTGGCCAGCTGGATGTCGTTGATCCCTGTTCAGAGCGTTTATCGGAGCGATGTCGGGACCAGTCTCGGACGCGACGTTCAGTGAGTACCCGCATGACAAAATACCAGACCGTAAATATTAACAGGCAACTTGTTACGAGGACGATAAATCCATACTGGATTAACCAGTTTCGCATTTCAGCAACCGGCTTCAAAGCCATACTGCGACGTTCCTGGACCACGGCTGTCCATCCAGTCGTACCAATGGGAGAAAATGCCGCCAGCCAGACATTATCTTTACTGTTCTCCGATAAGACTGCCTCAACGGGGTCACGATAATCGTCAACCATGGCGGGGACACACTTCGGCTGGTCTTTCTTCTGATGGTGCTCAATCAATCGGATTTGTTCGAAATCTGCATCGGCTAGAACAAGCTGATCTACCTTATCCCGACTGAGACTTTTTAAAGTGTCGGAAGTCATGCGAGGATGTGCCAGCATTTTCCCGTCCCGACTGTCGATCAATGCAATCTTCCGGTCACCTAGATTTTCAGAATCACCGCTGAGGCTCTCGTCAAACCCGGACAATAACTGAGCCAGATGCGTCGTACGCGATAAAACGCCAAGTACCTTTTCACGTTTGAGATCCCAGACAGGTACCGCTATTGCGACCATCCATTGATGGGTGGCGTCACTCTTAAACACCTGACAGATATAAGGCTCCTTGATGGGTTCAATACCCTCTGGTATCTCATCTTTATCATACTCAATGCCATGTCCATGAAAATAGTCGCGATAGGAAAAGTCCTGTCCAATCGTTGGCCCCCCCGGGTCACGCCAGATCTGAGTCCCTTTTTCGTCGGTGAGAAACCAGCTCGTGTCCAGTTCACGATCCAATGCAGCGCGTTTCTCATCTATCAGAGTTTTTTCCTGCATCAGATATGCGAATAACTCAGGATATCTGTGTATAATTTCTCCATTCACTTCCTCTCCCTGCATCAGGGAACGCAAAAGTGTTCGCTCAGACAGATCCACTAACTGATCCTTACGGTCCTGTAAATCCCGCTCCATGTACTGCGACAGAAAATTTGCTGAAATGGAATCGCCTTTCAGAGCCCGCTGCGTCAGGTTGTTACGAAACTGCGAAACCATTTGATTGACGGCAGCTCCTGCCACCGGAATCAATCCGATGACCAGCAACAGGGGAGCAATAATCCCCAGTGCAATCAGAGGCCGCCGTGCTCGTTGTTGCTCCCTCTCAACCAGGCTGGTTAAGACCGCCTGGGCGTTAGGAAACCGCTTTTGGGGATCGGTTTCCAGACAACGGTCAACAATATCAACCAGCCGTCGATCTACCCCTGAAACTTTGCGGTGTTCTGCCGGTCGTGGAGAATTTCGAATCAGGTCTCGATAGGCCGTTAATTTTTCATCAAGCGTATTCAGACTGCGTATCGTCTGCTCATTTTCTGCGGTCCGATAGGGAGCCCTGCCTGACAACATGTGATACAGCAGCGCTCCCAGCGCATATACGTCCCAGCGGGAATCGGGAACTGCCTGTAAATCAGCCTGCTCAGGAGCCATATAATACAAAGTTCCCAGAGAAGGGCTCTGCTCATCTGTTAAACGCGATTGACCAAAATCACAAATCCGCGGTTCAAAATTTGCATCCAGGAGAATATTAGCCGGCTTCAGATCACAATGCAGGATTCCTCTGCCGTGGGCGTGCACCAATGCCAGAAGAACCGTTTTCGCGATTCGAACTGCTTCGGAAACCGGTAAAGGCCCGTCTTCCAGAAAGGCAGAGAGCGATCCGTTTTCCAGATATTCCATCATGTAATAGGGAGGATCGCTGTTCCAGCCGACTCCCTGTAGACTGATAATATGACGGGACGTATATAACTCGGCCAGTTTTTCCACTTCGCGGTTCAACAGTGACCAGTCCAGGCCGCGACGATACGTATAAAATTTAATCGCGACAAATTTGCCCGTATTTTCTTCCTGGGCCAGCCAGACCGACCCATAGGAGCCTTCTCCCAGAGATCGAATCAGAAGATACCCGGGAACTTTGGCAGGCAGAACCTGACGATCTTTGCTCAAACTGGCAGCCCGGGCCTGTTCTTCAGGGGACTGAACCAGAGTTTCATCGGTTGTTTCTGTGCGCCGCTGCTTTCGCTCCTGTTCCTCAGAAAGCTGAACATCTCCGGCAATTTGAGCGTTCTCTTGAGGATCTGACTCATTCATAGGAACAATATCTTTATAAATAACACAGGCGGAAATATTCTCGCACAGAAAGTTACGGAGCCGGTCAACGTCTCCCGATCTATTCTATGCAATTGCAGGCTGGCTCTCAATGACAATTCTGAGAACGTAACTTATTGAAAATCAAGGTTTTTCACCCTGGGAAGACACCAAAATTCAGGGCCATTATTAGTTGTGAAACCAGCCCTTTCCGGCTACAATTCTGTAGTGTCTGACAGACTCGAATTCTGTAGCGTTTCAGACAGTTTTCAACCCCTGTTTTGACCGAAAAACAGCTTGCAATTCAGCGAGTGGAATTGAACGTTACAGCACGGAAAGCAGTACCCTTTCTCAACCAGTTGAAGTGTGTCGGGATGGAGCATCCAGGACCTTCGATTCGCACCTGTCGTTTCTGACCACTCCGGTTAATAATTACGATCAAACAATCCAGATCAGACAAAGTTCAGCAGTTCATTTCCTTAAGGAGAACAAGGATTGTCTAGCGACAACGGCGAAGACCCCATTATTGATAAGAATATCAAATACCTGGACATCCAGGATGAAATGCGCGACAGCTATCTCACTTATGCGATGAGTGTGATTATCAGCCGCGCACTTCCGGACGCACGGGATGGATTAAAACCATCGCAGCGCCGGATTCTTGTCGCCATGAATGATTTGAACCTCGGAGCAAGTTCATCAAGGGTAAAGTGCGCAAAGATTTCGGGTGATACCAGCGGTAACTATCACCCTCACGGGGATGGTTCAATTTACCCGACTCTGGTCCGACTCGGCCAGGACTGGGTCATGCGAAATGTACTCATTGATAAACAAGGGAACTTTGGTTCTCTGGCGGGTCTGCCTCCAGCAGCCATGCGTTATACCGAAGCCAGGTTATCAGCGGTCGCTGCAGAAATGCTCGACGATATCAACCGGAACACGGTTGACTTCGTCCCAACCTATGACCAGCGGAATGATGAACCTGTTGTTCTGCCCTCCAAATTCCCCAACCTGCTGGTAAATGGATCCAGTGGTATTGCCGTTGGTATGGCTACCAGCATCCCTCCTCAGAATCTGGGAGAAGCCTGTGAAGCTATCACCTTACTGATCGATAACCCCGAAGCCACGATTGACGATATCCTACAGGTGATGCCTGGTCCGGACTTCCCGACAGGCGGAATCATCTGTGGACGGTATGGCATTCGCAAGGGTTATGCGACGGGTCGCTCTACAATTACACTTCGGGCACGGACCCATTTCGAAACGGAAAAACAGTCTGACGTGATCGTCGTGACCGAAATTCCATATATGGAAACACGCGACCGCATTCGCGAGAAACTCGAAACCCTGGTCCGCGATGACCGGGTCAAAGGGATTTCGCGCATCGTCGATCTCACAGATAGAAACGTTCCTCCCTGGAAGGTACACCTGCAGATCATCCTGAAACGGGATGCAGACAAGGAAGTGGTACTGGCACAACTCTTTAAGTTCTCTCCTCTGCAGAACACTTTCAGTATTATTCTGTTGGCGCTGGTCGGAAACCGTCCGGAAACGCTTTCGATCAAGGAACTGATTCAACAGTTTATCCTGCATCGAATTGATGTGATTCGTCGTCGTACTGAATTCATGCTTGCCGAAGCCCGTAAACGAAAACATACCGTTGAAGGGTTGATGATCGCGCAGATTGATATTGATGAAGTCATCAAGACCATTCGAAATTCACCCAGCCGGGCCGAGGCTAAAATCAGCCTGCAGGGCCTGCAGGTCGATGGCAAACTCATTGAACGCGCCCTGGGCGAAGATGGATTCAAAGAATATCAGAATGAGCAGGGGGTTCATGAATTTTACTCGCTCTCTGCCAATCAGGCAGAAGCCATTGTCTCCATGCAGCTCGGTTCACTGGCGAATCTGGAACGCGAAAAACTGAGTGGCGAACATCAGGAACTCCTGAAAGCCATCTCCGAATATCTACACCTGTTGTCCGATGAAGATCATATCCGTGCCGTCATTCGAGAGGACATGTTGCTCCTTCAGCAGAAATATTCGGACAAACGCCGTACTGATATTTCCGAAGATGAACTGACTGACGTCAACCGCGATGACCTGATTACAGAAGAACCCATGGTGGTGACGCTGTCTCAACGGGGTTACATCAAACGGACTCAATTAAATACATACCAGGCGCAAAATCGAGGTGGAAAAGGAGTGAAAGGCGTAAAGACGGATGAGGAAGATCCTATTCAGCATCTGTTTGTTTCCAGCACTCACTCCTTTCTGCTGTTCATCACAAATCGAGGTCGCGTCTACTGGTCGAAAGTCTATGATCTTCCGCTGCAGGGACGCACCGCCAAAGGACGCGCACTCGTCAACCTGCTGTCTCTTCAAGAAGATGAAGCTGTTTCGAACTGTGTAGCTGTCCGAGAATTCGATGAAGAACGCTTTCTCGTCATGGCGACGCGCAACGGGATTATCAAAAAGTCTCCTCTCTCTGCTTACTCACGTCCGCAGAAGGGGGGCATCATCGCGATTAAACTGGACGAGGAGGACGAACTGGTCGAAGCGCTGATTGTTTCACCGGGCGAAGACCTCCTGCTGGCAACCTCTGATGGGATGGCCATTCGTTTTGCCCAGTCAGATGCCCGCAGCATGGGACGAAATACGCGCGGCGTGAAAGGAATTAAGCTTTCCAAGTCGGGTCATGTTATTGGCATGGTGATCGCCAACCCGGAAACCTGCCTGCTGACCGTCTGTGAAAATGGTTACGGAAAACGAACCCCCTTTGGATTTATTCCGGCTGCTGAAGAAAATGGAGACGAGGAGGTTTCTGAGAATGACGTAGAACTCACAGCAGAACCCGAGTCTGACTCCGACGAGAATACCGATGAAGAACAGGAAACACGCAGTGGAATGCACTATCGACGCCAGAGACGTGGTGGAAAGGGTATCCGTGATATCCGGACCTCAGCACGCAATGGTAATGCCGTCGATATTATTCCGGTAGCCGAGAACGATGAAGTCCTGATGGTCACCAGGAGTGGAAAAATCCAGCGTGTCAGAGGCTGTGAGATCAGCCAGGTCGGCAGAAACACTCAGGGAGTCCGGGTGATAACCCTTGATGCCAATGATAAACTGGTCTCTTTGGCACGAATCCCTGCGGAAATTGTTGACGAAGCGGAGAATGAGGAGGTCATCAGTACTCCCGAAAATAATATTCAATCACCTACAGATACCAACAGCTCAATTGATGAGATCGGATGATTTCTGCCTGTTTGCAGGATCTGAATTTTATTTCTTTCAGAAGGATGGATAATCTAGTGAAACAGATTTTAGTAACTGGCGGCTGTGGGTTCATCGGTTCAAATTTCATCCGATACCAACTCTCAGAATACCCGGATGTTTCGGTAACCAACCTCGATAAGTTAACTTACGCTGGCAATCTGGAAAATTTGAAAGACTTTGAGTCCCATTCTGGATATACCTTTGTCAAAGGGGATATCACAGACGTTGATTTTGTAAACTCCCTGCTGAATTCGACTGAATTTGATGCCGTTATCAATTTCGCTGCTGAGTCGCATGTGGACCGCAGTATTCTTGATTCCGGCCCCTTTATTCATACCAACATCGTGGGAACTCAAGTCCTGCTGGATGCAGCACGCAATCGGAACATTGAGCGTTATGTGCAAGTCTCAACAGATGAGGTTTATGGCAGCCTGGGCAAAGAGGGATTATTTACGGAATCAACTCCGATCGCTCCTAACAGCCCGTATTCCGCATCAAAAGCCTCTGCTGACCTGTTAGTACGCAGTTATATTAAAACGTTCGACTTCCCCGCTATTATCACCCGCTGCTCCAATAATTATGGTCCCTTCCAGTTTCCTGAAAAACTGATCCCATTATTTATCTCCAATGCCCTGGAAGATAAATCACTGCCCATTTATGGGGAAGGAACAAATGTTCGAGACTGGATTCATGTTATCGACCATTGTCGCGGGATTGATGCTGCTTTGAGAAAAGGGAAGCCCGGTCAAATCTACAACTTTGGTGGCAATGCAGAGATGCAGAATATTGAGATCACCAGACTGCTGTTGAAAATTCTCGATAAACCAGAGTCTTTGATCAAATATGTCACCGACCGACCCGGACATGATTTGCGTTATGCGATTGACTGCAGCAAGGCTGAAGCAGAACTAGGCTGGAAGCCTGAGACCGAATTTGATACTGGCTTAAGAGAAACGGTTCAGTGGTATCTCGATCACCCGGAATGGGTCAATCGAATCCGCTCAGGGCAGTATATGAAATATTACGATCAACAATACGGCAACCGCTTAAATACGTAACCAGGAATACCATTCAGCAATTCGTGCCGCCTGCCTGATATTCCGTTCGCCGCACTTCAATCAAAATGAGAATAACATGAAAATTGCAGTTATTGGCACCGGTTACGTGGGGCTGGTGACAGGCACTTGTTTTGCCGAAAGCGGAAATCAAGTCACCTGCATTGACATCAATGAACAGAAAGTCCAGAAGCTGAAAGCGGGAGAGATTCCGATTTTTGAACCTGGCCTGGAAGAAATGGTGAAACGTAACACCAAAGCCAGGCGACTTTCCTTCTCGACCAGTTACGAGGAAGCGATCCCCGATGCTAAATGTATCTTTATCGCAGTGGGAACCCCCCAGCAGGATGATGGATCTGCCAATCTCGATAGTATCTGGAAGGTTGCTGAATCACTCGCGCCCCTCCTGTCAGAAGATGCCATCGTCATCATTAAAAGTACGGTCCCGGTAGGAACCAACCGTAAACTTGCGGAAATGCTTCAGGAACTGACAGGCAGGGTTGTGGATGTCGCATCTAACCCGGAATTCCTGAAGGAAGGCGCAGCCATAGATGATTTCTCCAAGCCAGACCGCGTTGTCGTGGGAGTGTCCCGGCCCGAAATCTCTGATACACTGCACGAACTCTATAAACCGTTTCTGCGTACCGAACATCCATTCCTCTCCATGGAACTGGAGAGTGCCGAAATGACAAAATATGTCGCCAACTGTATGCTGGCAACAAAAATCAGTTTCATCAATGAAATGGCAAACCTGTGTGAGCGGGTGGGTGCCGATATCAATCAGGTCAGACGAGGGATCGGTCATGATCAACGGATCGGATTTTCCTTCCTGTTTCCCGGAGCGGGATACGGAGGCTCCTGTTTCCCCAAAGATGTTTCTGCACTCATTTCCGTTGCCAAAAGCAAGCAGATGGAACCCTCTATTCTTAATGCGGTCGACCAGGTGAATACCGCTCAGAAAAGAGTCCTATTTGAAAAAGTAAACCACTACTTCGAAGGCGATCTTAAGGGAAAGACTTTTGCGATCTGGGGGTTGGCCTTTAAGCCGAAAACCGATGACATTCGTGAAGCGCCTTCCCTGGTACTGATCGACCAGCTACTGCAGGCAGGGGCACAATTGAATGTCCACGATCCCGTTGCCATGGAAAATGTCAAAACTCTGTATGGCGATCAGCTTGCATATTTTGATCACCACTATGATACTCTGCAGGGAACCGATGCCCTGATCATCGTCACAGAATGGAATGAATTTCGGCATGCTGACTTTGATTATATTCGCCACAAGCTATTGAATCCGGTCATCTTTGACGGGCGAAACCTGTATGAGCCTGAAAAAATGAAGCAAAAGGGATTTGTCTACATCGGCATTGGACTCAGTACTTTGAATTAGTCCATTTAAACCACCACAGACGTGGTAAAAACAGAAACAAACATAAATCCCGTTCTCAGATAATCTTAAATGAGAACAATAAGAAAGAATAGAAAATGGATCACGAACTCAAAGATAAATGTACTGGAATCATGGATCGCATCGTCAAACTACGAGACTCTCTTTGACTACGCTGACAAAAAAAAACGCACGAGAGAAATCAATGAATTGATGGGAGCAGCCGGCTTCTGGGATAACCAGGAAAAAGCGCAGGAACTTGTCAATGAAATGCAGCAGTTACAACTGGTGGTTAAACCACTCACCGAGCTCGTGAAAGGTGCTGAAGACCTTGAAGTGCTGCTGGAATTCATTGAAGAAGAGGGCAGCGAAGACAGTATCCCGGAACTCGCTGCTACCGCCGATCGTCTCGACACCACTCTCGAGAATCTGGAGTTACAGGCGATGATGTCCGCTCCGGAAGATGGCTCTGCCGCCTACCTGAGTATTCAGGCGGGTGAAGGTGGCACCGACTCTTCTGACTGGGCAGAGATGCTGTTGCGCATGTATTTGCGCTGGTGTGAACGCAGAGGGTTCAATGTGGAACTGCTGGATCGTTCTGATGCGGAAGAAGCCGGCATCCGCAGTGCAACCATTCGCATCGAAGGCGACTACGCCTACGGTTACCTCAAAGGGGAAACCGGGAATCACCGCTTAATCCGGATCAGTCCGTTTGACTCGGCAGGCCGCCGACACACATCTTTCGCCGCCATCGATGTTTCACCGGACATGGGTGAAATTGCAGAAATCGAAATCAACTGGGATCAGGATGTCCGCGAAGACACATATCGTGCCAGTGGAGCAGGGGGGCAGCACATTAATAAAACAGACTCTGCGATCCGCCTGACTCATCTGGAAGCGGGGGTCGTCGTACAATGTCAAAACAATCGCAGTCAGCATAAAAATCGGGCCGAAGCACGTAAAATGCTGAAAGCAAAACTGTTTCAGATCGAACAGGAAAAACGGGATGCGGAACTAGCTGCCAAGCGGGGGGGGAAATCCAAGATTGGCTTTGGAGGCCAGACCGTTCGGAATTATGTCCTGCATCCCGATCAGTATGTCAAAGATGCTCGTACGGGGTATAAAGCAGGTAACCCGGGTCCCATTCTGGATGGAGACCTCGACGGATTTCTGGAAGCGTTTCTACGCTGGGGAATGACGGAAAACTAAAAATCAAAACAGAAAACCAGCTGTTATGTCATTTCAAATGGGGAAAGATATCATGTTACGAAATTCGTCTGTCTGTCTATTATTCATTACACTTATTTTGAGTGCCCAGACAGGCTGCCTGAAAGTGGAACATCCTTCCCCGGAAGCAAAGTCCAATGCGGAACCCCAGCCCGGAAAAGTTGCCAATACGCCTGCTGAAACGAAAGAACCAGCAGGAAATATCATTCCCGAGACGGGCCTGACTGATGAAGAGATTGCAGCTGGCTGGATCGCTCTCTTCGATGGTCACAGCCTGTTTGGCTGGAAGGCCAATAATGATGTCAACTGGCATGTCGAAGACGGTGTCATCAAAGCGGATCAGGGAAAACCAGGCTTACTCCTCACCACATCCCCTTTTGCCGACTATGAACTGAAATTCGAATTCAAATTGACCCCCGAAACAAACAGTGGCATGTTCCTGAGAACCACTTTTGATCCCAAAGATCCGAGCAAGGACTGCTATGAACTGAATCTGTGTGATCAGAAAACCGAATTCCCGACTGGCAGCCTGGTTGCTCGCAGCAAAGTCGATAAACCACTCCCCAGCAGTTCCGACTGGCAAACCTGTGTAGTCAGTCTCGAAGGTCCGACAATCAAAGCGACCATTAACGGTAAAGATGTTCTGAATTTCAAAGACACTTCAGAGAATCTACGGAAAATTGGTTTCATCGGTCTCCAGAAAAATGAAGGTCCCATTGAATTTCGCAAAATCTACCTGAAACCACTGCGGATGTCGACAATTTTTAATGGCGTCGACCTCGCAGGCTGGAGCGTCGTCCCTGGTTCACAAAGCACGTTTGAGGTCGTCGATGGAACGATTCACGTGACTGCGGAAAAGCAGGGTTACCTGGAGACCGAAGAAACCTGGGGAGATTTCCTCTTTCAGGCCACAGCGAAGTCAAATGGATATGCCCTCAACAGTGGTTACTTTTTCCGAGCGATCAAAGGCTCGGAAACAGGCATGGCGAATGGATACGAAGTTCAGATTCATAACGGGATCAAAGAGGGAGACAGAACCAAACCGGAAAATGCAGGTACGGGTGCTATTTTCCGCAGAACAGAAGCCAGGCGTGTGGTTGCCAATGATCATGAATGGTTCACAACCACGCTTAGCGCTTATGGACCTCATATCGCAGTCTGGATTGACGGCTACCAGGTGACCGACTGGACCGATACCAGAAAACCAGACGAAAACCCACGTAAAGGTTTGAGATTGAAAGCAGGACATATCAGTCTGCAGGGGCATGATCCGACAACTGACCTCAACTTCAAAGACCTGAAAGTCAGCAGTCTGCCGTCAGATTCTCCTTGAATTTCCTGATATAGCGGATCGCATGCAACAGCTCTGCTTCAGGAGCGAGTTTCGTTACCACTTGACGCACTCCCCAGCGTTTCGCTGCAGCAATAAGTTCCGGGTGCGCCAGCCCCATCATACCAATGACAGGGGCAGGATCTGTCCGAATCATCAGTTCTCCCAGAACCGATTCCCAGGGATCCAGATCATACACAACCACATCTGCCTTCGGCTGGTGTGAAGGGGGCACCACTTTTCCCCCCCAGACCCTGATCTGATCTTCCAGCATACGGCAGTACTGCCGGTCTCCCGATACCACACTGACGCGGAGTGCAATTCCCTGATCATCCAGCCGAAAGGAGAGATCTGTTGATTCCCACAGGAAAACCTCATCGCGTCCGGCGGTTAATGGCAATATTTCGGAACTGGATTGGATGATCTCCCATTCCTGTTGAATCCGGGAAGTCGCGCGACGGGCAGGGACCCGGATACTGAAAGGCCAGATCATGCGCGTTCTGCCATCGGATTCACACCAGGCTCCAAAGCAGCAGATAAAGCGACTCAGTGGGAAACGATAGACGAGATCATCCAGGACATCTGGTGCAAATTCATCAGGCCAGTTCTGGCAGACAATAATCAGATCTGGACTCGTGGTGACTGTCGAAATCTCGTCTATTCCAGATATCTCTATTGTCTGAACTCCGCAACAGATCTCCTGAACCGACGAGAAAACCGGTTCCATTTCGGGAGACTGATGACCAATCAGCAGCACACTCATCTGTCGGGGACCATCCGTCGGCATTACATTTATGTCCAGTTATCATTGGGAAATTTAAGCTTATTTATAGCTTAATCTTCGTGTTTCTGAAAAGCCCTCTCTTCAGGGAAAATGAATCCGCATCAAAAGGGGAGATCCATCTTGCGAAAATCTGCTTTTTTTGCCATAACTCATTTTCTGTCAGGCTGATCGGACTCAACACAGACATACAAATATTGCTCGAGGTTTACTGCCTCGTTGTAACGTTGTGGAAAAGGATTTCGTCACGTTGCTCGAACCACCGTCTCCCGAATTACTGCATCGATTAACAAGGCTCCAGCTTTGTACCACAGCGGATGTGAGACGCTGTCGACGTCGCGTGCGTAGACTGGCGCGTGGAATCCCTGCTTTCGACTCCGTCTGGATCGACGCACTGGTTCAGGCACAGAAAATCACCCCCTTCCAGGCGCGCGTGCTGGAATCGGGGCACCCCGAACATCTGGCCGTGGGGCCGTATCTGCTGATCTCAGAACTGGGGCATTCCTCACAGTCACAGACCTATATTGCAAGAGTACCTCAGAGTACAGAACAATGCGCCCTGAAAGTCACAACGCCGCAGTCAGAACCACCCCAGCAACTGCAAAAACATTTTCAAAGTCTGCTACAGCGGTTACAGGGGCTGCATCATCCCTCCCTGGTATTACCCCGGGTTGTCAAACAGCTTCCCCAACAGTTTGTGATCATCAGTCATTACCTGCCATCCGTTGCAGCCTCGGAACTCCTGATTCGTCGGGGACGGTTTCCTGTCCCCGTGATTCTGGCCATTGGTGCCCAGTTGCTGGATGCACTGGTTGCCCTGGAGCAACGCCATGTCATTCACGGCGACATTCGTCCCTGGAATGTCCGCCTGACGGCAAAGGGAAATGCTGCCCTTGTCGACCCAGGTCTGGCTCCCATTCTCTCTCCCGAACTGACGATTCACGCTGCCTTACCACCTCGCTGCTATGACGGCATCGCTCCCGAACTGATTGGAACCGGACGTCATCCCGACACGCAGAGTGACTTGTATGCCTTGGGATGTTTACTTTGGGAGCTTCTGGCGGGTCGACCTCCCTTTACGACTGGGGACCCCCTGGCCAAACTGGCCTGCCATCAGACGAAATCCATTCCCGACATCCGCAGTTGGGCTCCCGAAACTCCCGCAGCGCTGGCCGAAACTTTAATTCGCTTCACTTCCGCCGATCCTCAGCAACGTCCTGCAGACATGAAGACAGCCCGAAAACTCTGGCCAGGAACCAGTTCACGAAATGTGCTTTCAAAATTTCATGCTTCGTTTCAGCATCAGACTTCCCGGATAGAACCAGGATTGAAATCAGAAAAACCAGGTCGCTTACCACTGATCGCCGCACTGATTTTTGTACTCTCCGGTCTCTCATTCACACTGCTCGATGAAGGAGCCCGCAACCAGTTGCTGGAAATCACTGCCAAAGTCTCTTTTAAAAAGGCTGACCAGAGTCCCTCAATCACTTCCGGCACTCAGCCTGATCACTCCGAACCTGGGAAAACAGTTCATACTTTAATCCCTGCCCCCGATGAGCAGGGAATCATCCGACTGGCAGCGGATACTGTATACGAATCAACCAGCATCACGACAGTCGGTCCTCTTACCATCAAGGGAGATCCCGCTCATCCAGCCATTATTGAAATCGAAGAAGATTCATTTCACGTTGTCGCCGAACAACTGACCGTGGAAAATGTGATATTTATCAACCGAGCCAGATCACAACAGTCAGGGGCACAAAATACCGATGCGTTATTGAACGTGACGGCACAAAACGTCAAAATCAATTCCAGTTATTTCGCGCAACTCGACTCGCAGGAACAAACTGTTTCAAACCAGATGCGAAGTGGCCTGTTTTGGAAACCATTAGACTCTCAGCAGCGAAATGGGACCAGCCTGACATTTCAGAGTACATTTTTCGCTGTTCCCGGGCACGCTGTTCATTTATCTCAAACACCACAGAAACTTTCAGTCGCCAATTGCCTGAATCTCACTTCCCGGTCCATGATCTATCTGGAACATCCGCCGGAAATTGATCAGCAGTTCAATCTGAATCTCCAACATTTGACAATGCGGGAGACCGGTCCACTCCTGTTACTGAACTGGACTGACCAGCTTCAGATCCCCGGCTCCATCCAGATTGAGGCCCGGGACTGTGTTTTTGGTTTGACCCGGTCGGCACTCATTCAGGTTCAAGGCTCTAAACCACCAAAAAACTGGCTCTCATCAGTCGGACTCGCCGGGGAAGGTTCGGTGGCTTCTTCCGAAATTCCGATCGCCGCCTGGCAGGAATCCCCGGGCCAGCCACTCGAAGAACTCGATACTGATAACATGATGATCGAAGGACTCTCCACTGGAGTTTTTGAATACGCGGCTGATCCGAGTCTGCACCCGGCCGATTCTCTGATTACAAAGGCGCAAGTACCACGTAAATCATCTCAACCGCCGGGGATTCAGCCCAAATTGTTTCCAGACTTTCTTTCAAGCCTGAAAACCCTCGAAAAGTAAGCTGTAGAGCAAGACTTCTCCGCTTGAACTCCTTGAAGGGAGCAGGGGGGCTTGGTAATATCTCTTCCAGTCCTGTGATAACATCCTTCGATCGGGGTCTGTACGCATCTCACGTCGCCCTGGTTGCAATACGTACTTACTCTCATCTGATGCGACTATGAATATCGACCATGAGTATCGAACCGACATTTCCAGCGGATGGAACCGTAAGCATATCCTGGGATTGCAGGACCTTTCCCGCGATGAGCTCAACATCATTCTCAATCAGGCAGCTGAGTTTAAGCGGCTGGCAGCGATTGGCGAAACCAAACTGACACCACTGGCTGGCACTGTGGTCGCCAACCTGTTCTTTGAACCATCGACCCGCACCCGAATCAGCTTCGGGCTGGCCGCTAAACGTCTCAGTGCCGACACGGTCGATTTTTCCGCTTCCGGCAGCAGTCTCTCCAAGGGAGAGAGCTTTATTGATACCGCTAAAACAATCGAAGCGATGGGAGTTTCGTATGTAGTGGTCAGACACAAAACTCCCGGCGCTCCCCAGCTTCTGGCACAACACCTGGATGCCAACATTCTGAACGCCGGTGACGGGACGCACGAACATCCCACCCAGGCTCTCCTCGATATTTTTACCATCCGGGAACACTTCGGTAAAATTGAAGGACTGACGGTCACGCTGGTGGGAGATATCCTGCATAGCCGCGTCGCTCGATCCAATATCTGGGGACTGAAAAAACTGGGAGCTCATGTGATTGTTTGCGGGCCAACCACATTGATTCCCAGCGAAATCGAACAACTGGGGGTTGAAGTCTCCAACAGTCTGGATGATGTCTTACCTCGAACGGACTGCCTGAATCTGTTGCGGATTCAGTTTGAACGCCAGCGAGGGCACTATTTCCCTTCCATCCGGGAATATGCCCATCTGTTTGGAATGAATAAACAACGCATTAACAAAGCCAAAGAAAATGTACTGATCCTTGCTCCTGGGCCGATCAACCGGGGAGTTGAAATCACACCCGATGTGGCCGATGGCCCGCACTCCATCATTTTAGGCCAGGTCAGCAACGGTCTGATCATTCGCATGGCCTGCCTCTACCTGCTTCATCTACAGCGAACTGCCTCCTTGGGAATACCAGGATGAAATCGATTCTCATCAAAAATGGTCGCATTATCGACCCCTCACAAAATCTGGACCAGCTGGGAAACCTGTTCATTGAAAACGGGAAAGTTTCCGGCTTGTGTGATGCAACGGTCACGGCTGACGAAATTATTGATGCCACAGGCCTGATCGTCTGCCCCGGGTTCATTGACCTGCATGTCTCGCTATGCGAACCCGGCTTCGAAGAAGATGAAACAATCGAATCGGGAACCGCTGCCGCCTTAGCCGGGGGTGTGACATCCCTGGGATGTCTGCCTAATACATCGCCCGTGGTGGATGATCGCTCTTCCGCTGAGTTCATTCTGCTCCAGGCAGAACGCGCGGCGAACTGTCATGTCTACCCTCTGGGGGCGATCACCAAAAACCAGGAAGGAAAAGAGCTGGCGGAAATCGGTCAGCTGGTCGCAGGGAAGGCCGTCGGTTTCACTGACGCCGATCGCCCCATTGATGATGCGCAGATTATGCGATGTGCGCTGGAATACACGCGGATGTTCGATCGTCCGATCCTGAATCGCCCTCAAGTCGCCGAACTGACTGATAAGGGACAGATGCATGAAGGGTTTTATTCGACAGTCCTGGGACTCAAAGGCATCCCTGCCGCTGCAGAAGAGATTATGGTCAATCGGGATATCGCCCTGGCGGAACTGACCCGGGGTCGAATTCACCTGATGTGCATTTCCACACAGAACAGTGTCTCCCAGATTCGTCGTGCGAAAACCGCTGGAATCCATGTCACCGCTGATGTGACCCCTCACCATCTGACACTGACCGACCAGATGCTGGAAACATACGACCCGAACTTTAAGGTTCTGCCTCCCCTTCGTACTCAAGAACATATCGATGCCTTGATAGAAGGCTTGAAGGATGGCACGATCGATGCGATCTGCTCCGATCACACTCCTCATGCGGCAGAAAAGAAAACAGATGAGATCCTGGGAGCAGACTTCGGGATTATCGGGCTGGAGACATTGCTGCCGGTCTGCCTGCAAAGCCTGATTACCCCCGGCCATCTCACATGGTCTGAGCTGATCAGTAAACTGACAACAGGACCTGCCAAAATCCTCGGTCTCGCGAAGGGAACTCTGGCGGATGGAGCAGACGCCGATGTCACCCTGATTAATCCGGATATCCGTTACATCCTCGAACCTTCGCGACTCAAATCTTCCAGTCACAATACACCATTTCTGGGGAAAGAACTGCAAGGCAGGGCAGAACTCGTGATTGTTTCCGGAGAAATCCGATTTCGAGCCGAAAATTAAAAACTTCTGTGCACAAAATGATCGAAGTTGACGTTCCCTCCAGTATCATCAACAATATCAATAAGTGATTAGCACGACTGAGCCAATCGACTCGCGTCTCCAGTATTTTCAGAAATCCCTGAACCTGCTGCCAGTTTTCAGGCCTGTCATTCCAGAATGACCGGTAAATCTGCGAGTAGATCGGGGGCTGTCAAGATGCCATTCAGACCTTAAGGACAGCTTTAAACAGATTACTATCTTTATTCTAAGACAGGACACGACATTGATCACACAAGACAGATTATTCAAGTTTGATCCTGGTTCTTTCAGAGGTATGGTCCGAATTCTGCTATTGTCGCCAGTCCTGATTCTGCTCCCTGGATGTGGAGCAGAAACCTACGAACAGCGACTCCAGGAAACGGCACAATACTTTGCTTATGTCGATTCTCGAAATCAGGCACTTTCCGGTTCCTGGACATCACCGACAATCACAATGCGTGTACCGATTGAATTCCGGCAGATGGAAGATCCAAAAGTTTCCGCTGTCGCTGCCTCGGCGGACGAATCTGAATCTCCAGCGCCGGAGCCCGTTCCCACGATCGATCCTCGACAACCTGACTATGCAGATCTCGTATTACCAGGGCTGGAAGGAGCCTGGCGTGCAGAAGTCCCCGTCGATCTCGAAAATGAAGCCACAGAGCGGCCTGCCTACCTTTATGTACTCAGTAATCAATCACTACTGAAGGAAAAACAGAAAGAACAGGCACTCAAGTTTTTCAACACTGTGAATAACCAGATTGCGACCACGTTTGACCAGTTTCTGAATACAGAAGATTTTAAATCAGAGCAATACCCCAAGGGAAAAGGGTATTCCAATCCGAAATCATTTACCGTGGGGACCTTTGAACCAGAGACACCAATCGACGGCGTACCATATCAGTTTCAGATCTACCTGACTGAATCAGGCAACCGACAGGTCGTGATTCTGCTGGTTCTACCAAAAAATATTGCACGAGGATCAAAGCTTCTGGAACAAATGGGCTATAGTCTGGAAACTGTAGAATTCGTTAAATCATCCTCTTCTCAGTCTCCGTCAAAGAGTGCAAATTTCTAAGCAGAAGATCGCAGGCAAGAGTGTATCCCCAATATCAAAAGTATCTCTCATCCTGCTCAGTGAGGTCCTGATAGTATGGGAGACGCTTCACTAAAACGGAATACAGGCACAAAGTTGGTCTCCACCAAAGGTATCACCTGACCTGCTACTTAATCTCTCTCCATTAGATTATTGATATATGTCACTCATTCACCCCGGTTTATTACTTGGCATCGCTCTGGCAATAATCCCGGTGATTTTACATTTTCTGCTCCGCTCAAAGCCAAAGAAACTGATTTTTCCCGCGCTGGCGCTCCTCCAACGAAAAAAAATTCAGAATTCCCGTCGACTCAAACTGCGACACCTCTGGCTGCTGTTGTTGCGGATACTGGTCATCGTCGCGATTGTCCTCGCGCTGACCAGGCCTTCTCTCCCCCCCGCCAACTATGGTTTTTCGACCTATGAACTGACTATGCTCATCACGATCAGCCTGATCGCGATTCTGGCCTACCTGGGGCTGATGCGACACTTTCAGAAACAGCGAATCTCTCAACAGTCTCTGAATACACACCGCACCTTTTTACGAGGCGGGATCGGGGCAGCAGCTTTTCTACTCGTGGCGCTACTCGTGTTGTGGCCTTATCAAAGACGCATCTCAGCAGAGATTTCAGAACCGCTTCCCGCAGTCGCAGAAAACATTCCGGTTACCGCGGTCTTCCTGTTTGATACCAGCCTGAGCATGGATTATCGCCAGGACAGTCTCTCGCGACTGGACCAGGCCAGAACGATTGCAGACGAGCATTTAAGTAACCTGCCCGCTCAGAGCAGGATCTCCGTCATGCATAGCAGCAGTGAAGATAATTTTCCGTTTCAGTCTGATCTGACGGCAGTCCAGTCCCGAATAAAATCACTGAAAACTTCAGCCTTCTCCCTGTTTCTGGATGATCGACTCCGCGCCGCCATCAACCGGCAGGAGGATGATTTCAAACGCAGCCAGTCAGCACAAGAGCCTGGCGCAGGTCAGTCAGCAACAGCAGATCAGTTTGTCCGGGAGATTTATATTTACACCGACCTGGCGCGTTCCGCCTGGAGAAACCAGCCCTCTCAATCGATCAGACAACAGCTGGAACGGCTCAAGTGGCTGGGGATTTATGTGATCGATGTCGGCGTCACCAACCCGAAAAACATCGGTATCTCTCACGTCACGCTTTCACGCGAGTCAATTACACTCGGCAATTCTGTGACGGTCAAAGCCGAAATCATGACCTCCGGAATTACAACCGAAAATACCACTCTGGAGCTCTATACACAAAATGATAAAGGACAATTGATCAAACGGGATCAGCGTCTCCTGTCAACCACAGCTTCCCTTGAGACAAATACAGGCTCTGGAGCTGCCTCAAAATCCAACCAGGAAACACAGCTCGAAATGAGCCTGGCTAATATCAGTCAAAAAACGACGCAAGGCGAACTTCGACTGACTTCTTCCGATCCGTATCTTCCAGACGACGTCCGTTATTTTACGATTCTGGCTGAGCCACCTCCCGAAATTTTAATTATCAGTCCAGACTCTGCTTCGGCACAGCTCTGGAGTGCAGCCCTGGCACCAGAGAAACTCGTCGCACTAAAGAAAAGTCGATACCACTGCAAAGTGGTTTCACTCAATGAACTGGAATCAACGCCGCTGGAACAATTCGCAGCCGTCTACCTGATTAACGTCACCGCTCTTCCCCCTAAAGCCTGGCGGTTGTGTGCTGAGTACGTGGAGAATGGTGGCGGTCTCTGTTTCGTTTTAGGCAGTGACGGGGACGCCCCCGAATCGATGATTGTCTCCTTCAATTCACTGGCAGCACAAAAAGTTCTCCCTGTGGAATTACTGGGATCCCTCAAATTCATCCCACCCGAATTCCTCGATCTGGAAAACAACCCTCATTCACTGTTTGAATATTTTCAGGAACTGGGGGGAACAGGAGAACTTTCCACAAGAGAGGTCTCCCGCTTCTGGCGTGTTGAACCGACAGAACAGGGTCAGGTCATCGCCACTTATACCGACACCAGAAATTCTCCCGCGATCATTGAACGCAATCTGGGACAGGGGAAAGTCATTGTACTGACGACTGGTGTGGATTCGTCTGGCTGGAGTCAGCTCCTCTTCGCGCGCTGGTCTTACCTCGCTTTCGCAGATCAACTTACCCGTTACCTGATTCACACGCGATCGAATCGTGCAAATTATCTCGCTGGTGAAATTGCCAGTTATCAATGGCCTGCTTCTGCCACGAAGCCCGAAACATTTTTGTTAAGAACTCCCGATTTAAAACAGCTGCTGATACAGGTAAAAGCGGGAGCGCAGCAGCTCACGATACCGGAAACGACTGCTGTCGGCCAATATCAGCTGATCGACAATTCCAGCAACAGTACCCGTTCTTCCAGCGGCTTCAGCGTGAATGTCAGCCCGGCTGAAAGCAACTTTACGCCCATTTCAGAAAACGAACTCGATCAGTTCCTGGGTGCCGAACGCTATAGCATTACACATGACATGGAAGGACTGAAACGTACGATTCGGACCGGAAGACTCGGTGTGGAAATCTTTCCCTTCCTCGCAACTCTGTTACTTTTGTTGTTCTGTCTGGAACACTTTACCGCAAACTTTTTCTATGAAATTGATCAGTCAGCCGAAACCGTTTCCTGATTTTTAAACCCGTTTCACGAACCTTGAATAGTTCTTACAGTTGAACCATGCAACCAATTTTTGAACCAATCTGGTCCTGGCCTGCGATGATCCTGCTGATCATTGGGTTGATCGCATTGGTTCTTACCACATATCCGAAACGCGTCAGGCATTTCTCCCCGCGAGTCCGTCGGCTGCTGATTGGTCTACGGTTAATGACTGTCCTGCTGCTGGCATTTATGCTGCTGCGTCCTTCCATCCAATTCAGTGATCAAACGAAACAGCAGTCATGGCTGTATATCGTCGCTGATGCCAGTCGAAGTATGCAGACAGAAGATGGGCCTGGCAGCACAACCCGACGCAATGAATTATTGAAAACCCTGGAAACAGTCAAGCCGGTATTGGATAACCTTGACGAAAAGACGGGGATCCGGCGGTTTGATTTCTCCAGCGAGCTGGTTCCCGTGGAAACGTTTTCCGAGGAAGCTGCTGGAGAGCAGACGGCCATCGGCTATACGTTAGAGATGATTTCCAGCCAGTTACAGCAGGATCGCCTGGTTGGCATTCTGCTTCTGTCTGATGGAGCCGAACGGACGCTGCCCCCCTATGATGTCGATGCCAAAACACAGGCAAGCTACTTCGGTGATACCGGTGTTCCCATCCATACCATCGGGTTTGGTTCTTCAAATCTCCAGGATACAACGCTGGACCTGGTAATGGAGAGCCTCGTCATTGACCCGTTGATTTTCGAGAAAAAAAACACCCCCATCAGCGTCAAGGTCCGCAGCCTGGGAGCCGCGAATCACGATATCACCGTACGTCTGCTGGTCGAGGATCGGACCGGTATCAAAAAAGGCGAAGCGGGAAAAATGCTGCCAGCAACAGCCTACGGTAATTCCCGGGTCGCGACTCAGATCCACCCGACTCAGAACAATGAACTGAGTACGGTGGAACTCTTCTGGACGCCGGAAATACCCGGTGAATATAAAATCGCAGTCGAAGCAGTTCCCCTGGAAGGCGAAATCAAACAGACCAACAATCGTCTGGAAACAATTGTCACTGTCCAGAAAGGGGGGATCCAGGTCGTCTATTTTGATTCCCTGCGACCCGAGCAGAAATTCATCCGCTCCATGAACGACCCCAAAATACAGCTGGATTATATACCGGTAGGCAAAGGATTTCGCGGCGGCCAGAAACCAGTCAATGCAGAACTGAAAGATCTCTCCCGCTACGATGTCTTTCTCATCGGAGATGTACCAGCCGACACTCTGGGGCCCACGGTCCTACGAAAAATTGCAGACCGCGTGGAACAGGGAGCCGGCCTGCTGATGACGGGCGGATATCACAGTTTTGGGCCGGGTGGCTATGCGAATACTCCGCTGGAGATTTTAATCCCGGTCATCATGCGCCCCAGCGAGAAACAGGCCGGGAATAACATTGCGAAAGATCTGCACTACTTCCAGGATCTGAAAATGGTGCCGACATCACTGGGACTGCAACGCTACGTAATGCAACTGGACAGTTCCCGTGAAGGAAATCGGGAAAAATGGAATACGCTGGCTCCGCTCAAGGGGGCAAATCGTCTCAAGAAAAGATTTGAAACCGTCGAAGTTCTGGCAGAATCTGCAGGTAACGAAGCGATTCCACTGCTGTTTGCTTCTGACGTGGGAAATGCACGTGTGATGGCGTTTGCCGGCGACACGACGTTTCAGTGGTTTCTGACCGGGAACCGCAGCGAACACGAACGGTTCTGGAGGCAGATGATTCTCTGGCTGGCTCATAAGGAAAATGAGTCTGATCAGAGTGTCTGGGCACGGGTCGAGCCCCGCAATGTCGCTCCGGGCAGTCAGGTCCCCATTCAGTTCGGTGCCCGGGATGATAAAGGCAAACCCATTTCCGATGTTCGCTTCACAGTACAGGTGACAGGACCTTCCGGAAAAACCAGCAAAACGGAAGTACAGGGGACCGCAGACGCCTCTACCACCACGTTTTCACAAACTCAGGAACCCGGCGACTACTGGGTGACAGTCAGTGCAGAGAAAAATGGGAACTCACTTGGTTTCGACGCAACCACCCGTTTTATCGTCGACCCGCGTGATCTCGAACTGGACAACCCGGCTGCTGATTATTCTCTGCTGGAATCGATTGCGTCACTCTCCGGAGGCAGTTCTCTGCCGCCGGAAGAACTGGAAAGTTTTCTGACGCGGATGAACAAAGAAAATTTATGGAATAATAATCTGACACGATACCGGCGCGTGTCCCTGTGGGATAACTGGTACTTCCTGCTTTGTTTCATTCTTCTGCTCAGTGCAGAATGGTTCTTACGGAAGCATAAAGGTCTGGTTTAACTGCCTTTAAGGGCATTGTCCCCATAGCAACGGGAAAATCAGGGAAAAAAGAATCTCTTTGAAAATTCCGGAACATTCATACCATCACGGGCGTCGATCATTCTATAATGAATATGAGTGAATTCTTTCAATTTCAAATCTGATTCAGGCACAGGCTTTCCATGTCAACCGCATCCAATCCGAAGCAGACGACTGAACAGCGATCTGGCCAGTATGCCAAGTTTGATGAATATGTGGATTATCAGGTCTCGAAAACCGGATCCAATATCAAAGCCAACGATCTGCTGACAACGGCAGTAGGGATCTCCGCGATCTTTTTAGGCTACCTGCTGGTATTTGTCCTGTGTGATCACTGGCTTATCCAAGGGGGATTTGGGCACACCGCACGCCTGTTGATGCTGGCGGGAGTATTCATCGCCTGTCTGGGCTGGGCTGTCTGGAAACTGGTCTTACCCTATTTCAAAAAAGTCACGCACCTCTATTCTGCGAATGCCCTGGAGCAGACCTCTCACGAGATGGAAGGATCTCTGCTCAATTTGATTGATCTGAAACAATCCAGACGTAACGTCAATCCAGAGATAATCAGCTCTCTGGAAAAACGCGCTGCACTGACGCTGTCTCAAACCGATACCGAGCAGGCTGTCGATCGGCGGCCACTGATGCGACTCTCTTATGTTCTATTGTTCGTCGTGGCAGTCTTGTGTTTTTACGCCCTCTTCTCACCAAAGGAAATCTGGCCGTCCATTTCAGCTGCCATTTCATTTTCTCCTCAACGGGAGTTTGCCACACAGACTCAGATCAACTCCGTCACTCCTGGAAATACGGAAGTTCTGTCGGGAAGTCAGCTGGAAGTCATCGTTGATCTGCGGGGAGAAGTACCGGACACGGTCACACTCTTTTACACATCCAGCGACGAAGGCCGCGTTGATGAGCCTCTTAAACTTCGAGCAATGGACGAAACCCGGAAACGTTACCAGGGCATGATCGTCGGGATTAACGGGCGTGGTATCAGACAGGAATTAACCTATCACGTCCAGGCGGGCGACGCGATCTCGGAAGAGTACCGTGTCAAAGTCATTCAGCCCCCTTCTGCCACCGTACACTCCATTCGTTATGAATACCCGCAGTACATGGATCTGGCAGCGGTCGAACAGCCAGGGGGAGCGATCGACGCCTGGGAAGGAACCAAAATCACCGTCGATGCCACGACGAATATGCCGATCACTTCTTTCGAGGTTCTTTTCTCAGATGAAGAAGATTCAGCTTCGTTACTGGAAGAATTCAAAACCGAAAAAACGATCAACGAGAATTCAATTACCGCCACATGGAAGCTGAAACTGCGAGCAGATGGATCGTTTCCCAAATTCTACCAGATCAAATGCCGAAACGAAGCAGGGCAAACCACACTGTCACCGACCGTCTATCCCTTGATGATCCGCCCGGACCAGTCCCCGGAAATCAGCCTGTTGACTCCCAAGTCGGATCTGAAGATGCCAGCCAATGGGATTGTTCCCATTTCAGTGATCGCAGAAGATCCGGATTTCAAGATTCGCTATCTGAATCTGCGAGTTGATAAACAACAGGTCCGCGTTTTGGATAAAACCCTCTTTGAAGGCGCCGAAAAGAGCGTGGGACTGAATCATGATTTCGAACTGGGACCATTGCGTCTGACTCCTGGTGAGACAATTTATTTCTGGGTCGAAGCCCGCGATAACAAACACCCTTCGGGCAATCGTCAGAACACACCCAAGATCAAGATTGAAATCACAGAGCCTGTCTCGCAGGAAGATGCTCAGAAACAGCTGGAGGAACAAAAGCAGAAAAACGCTCCTCAGAAACCAGACTCCAATTCCGATCAGAAAAACAAATCGGAGTCGATGGAGAATAAGTCTGACAAAACCGATCAGAACCCTTCTGACCAGCCCAATCCGGACAAAAAAGAAGAAGGAAAGCCCGGTCAGGAAACAAAACCCGGAGAGGAAAATCAGCAGGAAAAAGAGGGACAGAAAGCAGGCAAGCAGAATTCCCGGCAATCCACATCAAGCGAGCCCGAACAGTCAGATGAGCCGGGCGCTGGTCAGAAGAAATCTGGCGAGAAACAGGAACTGGACAGCGATGGGGGTGACGACCAGGAAGCGATCAAACGCATTCTGGAACAATTGAAAAAAGAAGGTCAGCAGCCCGATTCTGGTTCCGAACAGAAACCGCAACCTGACACTGAAAAACAGGATCCTGATAAACCCGCCGACGATCCTCAAATGCAGGACCAGAAATCGTCTGGTGCTGCCGGAGATAAGAACAATCCCTCGTCTGATGCAGGCAAAGGATCAGAAGGAGAACCTCAGAACGCTCCTGACAAGAGTTCCAGTCCGTCTTCCTCAGACAAGGCAGATAAACCGGACAATAATCCCAGCGGGAAACAGAAGCCGTCTCAATCCGACTCTGTTCCCAAAGGCAAACAGGAACCGGCTGCTCCTTCAGATGATGCGATGAAAAGCAAATCGAATGGAGATCTAAAGGGTAAAGCGACTCCGAACCATGATCCCGATGCAGATCCCCGTAAAACTGATCAAGATGTAGAAAGAGATCCCAACCAGAAACCGGCCACTCGTCCTGGTCAGAAGGATTCTCCTGCCAGCGATGCTTCACAAAAGCCCAAACCGGATACGCCGAATTCGAAATCACAAAATACGGACAATCCGGCAAAAGCAGATCCGAAAGAGGGAATGCGGAAACCGGAAAAATCAGACCAGAACCCGTCAGGCAAACAGCAACCTTCCACGAATCCGGATTCCAAACAGAAACCGGATCAACCTGATGGTTCGAATGAACCTCCCCAGAATAAAGGTCGTCCCACAGACCAGAAATCAAAACAGCCACAAAATGGCGAGAAGGGGAACAGTTCTCAAAATGACCAGGGGCAGAAAGGGAGCCAGCAACCGGGAACAGGAGATTCCACAGGACAGAAAGGGAATCAGGAACAGAGTTCACAAAAACCACCTGCTGATTCGAAGCAGCCGATGAATCAACCAGACTCGAACAACAAATCTGGTGAGAAGTCATCCGACCAGAATCAATCCAGCCAGAACAAATCCGGAGAAAGTAAATCTGGTGAAAAAGGTGGGAAACAATCTGGCGGGGATAAAAGCGGTTCGCAGGGGAAAGGCCAATCCAAGTCCGGAGAGAGTTCCGGCTCCAGTTCGGGTCAACGCTCGGGAGATCCCCAGGGAAGTGGCTCGACCAAGGGAGGTCAGTCTGCAGCAGCTGAAGACCAGGATTCTGGAAATGCCTCTCCCCCCGGGCTGCCTGAAGCAGAAGACGCCAATCTGGAATACGGCAAAGAAGCCGCCAACCTGGTGCTGAAGCGAATCAAAGATGAACTGAAACGTAAGGAAGTCGATCAGGAACTGCTTAAAGAACTGGGCTGGACCAAAGAAGAGATGCAGCAGTTTTCTGAGCGGTTACAGAAACAGCTGCAGTCTCCCGAACAGGAACTGCAGTCCCCCGAATCACTGGCCCGTAAACGTCAGTTTGAAGAGATGTTAAAATCCTTGAAACCGGCGAATCGCGCAGCACAACGCCAACGAACCAGCAGCCGAAAACAGAACACCGACAGCATTGGTCCCCGTCGCCTGCCTGTCCCGGAAGAATACCGGGAAGCATACGAAGCCTTCACGCGTGGTTTATCTGAAAAGAAAACTTCAGATTAGTAAACCACAACCGACTGTTAACCGTTTTCCACCTACGACAGCAGCAATTCCAGGTCGTCGCTCGAGAGGTTCTTGAGGACGCTCTGGTTTTCTTCCAGGATCGCATCCGCCAGTTCCCGTTTCTGCTGCTGCAACTCGGTAATCTTCTCTTCGACCGTGTTGCGGCAGATCAGCTTGTAGGCAAACACGCGTTTGGTCTGGCCCACACGATGCGCCCGGTCGATCGCCTGTGTTTCCACAGCCGGGTTCCACCACGGGTCCAGAATGAACACATAATCTGCGGCAGTCAGGTTTAACCCCAGACCTCCCGCTTTCAAACTGATCAGGAACACGCCACAGTCTTTGTCTGTCTGGAACCGATCCACGCGTTCTTTGCGGTCACGCGTCTGGCCATCCAGATATTCGTAAACGATATTCTTCTGATCCAGGTGTTCCTGCACGATCGACAGCATACTGGTAAACTGCGAGAAGACGAGTGCTTTATGACCTTCCTCAATCAGTTCTTCCAGATGCGGAATCAGAACGTCCATTTTCGCCGAAGCATCCAAAGCCCGACCACGATCCAGCAGGGCAGGATGGCAGGCGGCCTGTCGCAGACGCAGCAGTGCCTCAAGCACATGAATCTTCGTCTTACCCATACCTTTGGATTCCACCATTCCCAGAATAGAATCGCGGTAGTGTTGTCTCAACTCGTCATACAGGTTGCTCTGTTCTTTACCCATATCACAGTACAATGTCTGCTCGACTTTTTCAGGTAATTCGTTGGCAACCTGTTCCTTCGTCCTGCGTAGAATGAAGGGGCGTAACGCGTTGCCGAGCAGGACACGGGCATTTTTATCTTCAATGTCGTTCGTGTAGGCTTTGAAGACCGAACTGCGCCCCAGCATGCCCGGGTTCAGGAACTCAAAGATCGACCAGAGATCTCCCAGGTGATTCTCGACAGGAGTACCACTGAGTGCAATCCGATGCCTCGCCTGAATCAACCGTGAAGCTTTCGCAACTTGAGAACCGGAGTTCTTGATCATCTGGGCTTCATCCAGGACGGCGTAATCAAACTGGATATCTTTAAACTGAGTGATGTCACGCCGCATCGTACCATAAGTCGTTAGAACCAGATCATAATCGGTTAACTGCTCGATCAGTTTACTGC
>NZ_CAXAVM010000041.1:0-42533 GCF_963972345.1 uncultured Gimesia sp.
GGGTCTGGTAGCTCTGTTTCTGATGAGGATGGCGTTGTTGACGATGTCTATGAAGTGCCCGGTGAATTTATCTTCAGTCAGGGCGGACTGGATGCTTACTTCACCTTTACGGCTACGACGGCTGGTACTTATTATATCGGACTGTCTGCCTTTGATAACTATGACTACGATGCGACGACCACCGGACAGGGGACTGGCTCAGTAGATCCCACATCAACCGGTTCTTATGACCTGACGATTACCGTTGAAAATGGCGGGGCTCCCTTACACGGGACGCAGTCGATTGTGACTGATACTACACTGGATGAGGGGACTGCCGTTGATCTGGTTGTGGTCCGCAATCAGACAGATCTGGGGCCAAACGGACATACTTCCGCACTGCCTGCCAGTGATACCTGGATTGACGAGTGGAGTTCGTTCTGGGTGGAAGTTTATGTCGAGACAGCGGATGCCAGAAGCATTACTGCTGCAGTCGCCGACTTGAACTACAACACAAATTTCTTCACTGCAACAACGATTGAGTTTGGCAGTGCATTTGCCGCAGCGGGAGAAGCGGTGATTGATGATTCTACGGGCGTCGTGACCGGAATCAGTGGAGTCGCCAATGCCGATAAGACCGGTTATGGTAAAAAGGCTCTGCTGGCTCGAGTCAAGTTTGAATCACTGGCGCAGGATGATGTCTCGATCGACTTTGAAGACAAATTCATCGGTCCACATGCTTTGGGTCTGTCACTGAGCAATGTCAGTGTCAGTCTGTTTAATGATGCTGAGACGACATTGGTCGTCGGTGATGCTCCTGATACCGATCTGTGGGCGATTGCCTACGATGTGAACGACGATGATACAATCAACTACCGCGATCTGATAATCCTGGCTTCCATTTATGGAGAGAATGTTCTCGATGCCGATTCTCCTTACGTCTGGGCGTTGGATGCTGATAAGAGTGGAAAAGTAGATTATCGGGACCTGAACTTTATGGCTTCCAACTACGGTGTCCACAAAGGGGGAGATAAAGATGTTGTCTATCCATCTAACTTCCTGCAACGCTGGTATGGTAAGACAACCGATATCACCGGCGATTCGACGATCGACCAGGTAATGGATGAAGCACTGGGGATCTGGCAGGATGCATTGGGCCTGGAAGCGGTTCCGGACATTCAGCTGGTAATTACCAACCTGGGCGGAACTCAACTGGGTGAAGGTAAGATAACCGCCGTCGATGAAGAGGGGCGTCCTGTTTCAGGGATTGTGACTCTGGACGATAATGCCGCCGGTCTGGGCTGGTATTCGGATCTGGATTCATCTGTCTTCAGTGATACCGACCTCGAAGGGGGCGTGGCTTACTCGGCTGATGCAGAATCTGCTGCCGCCGGTCATTATGACCTGCTGACGGTTTTGCTACACGAAATCGGCCACGTACTCGGATTCACAGATACTTACGCTCCGTTCGAAAGCTTTATTCAAACGGGCGTAGGCGGAACTCTGACCTTCGTGGGCAGTGGCTTTGAAGCCACGCTGACCGATGATGGTCTGCACCTGGATGATACAGTACATGCCGGCGATGTGATGAATGCGACATTGGATCCGGGCGTTCGCAAACTGCCTTCGATCCTGGATGCCCTGATTCTGCAGTCTGCTCACGAAGCTGCTGCATCGGGCAGCTATGAGATCCTGGTCGGAGTGAATGCTCCTCTGATGGCGAATCTGCCGCTGGTGGCTGAACCTCCTGTGACGCAGGTTACAGAGGATGAAGATTCCCTGGTGACGACCGTCGCTTCTCTGCCCGAACTGTCGCCGGTTGTGTTTGATGTGACCAGCAGCCTGCTGACGGGTGATGAGACGGTTCAATCGGGATTGGCTCAGTACTTCAATCAACTGCTGCAGAGCCAGGGGACCGAACAGGGTGAACTGGATCTGACGGTTCTGGAAGGGTTGAGCGATGAGATCATCAATGATCTGCGTTTGAACGGTCTGTCGATTGTTGACAGCGGGAAGATTGATGATTCGGCCCAGGCAGATCTGGAAATCAGTGATCTGGATCTGGCAGGTTTGAATGAAGAAATCGATGCTGATTTCGATGATGTCTTCTCAGACTGGGCAGGCCCCATACTTTAAACAGTCTGTATGAATTTCAGGCCCTGATGTGTATGCGAGTGCTGGCATCAGGGCCTTTTTCTTAGAATGTCACGTTCTGGGAGCTGCGGGGGAGATAGGGTGTCGAGTTGCGTTTTGACAACATACAGTCATTTTCGTAAGCGCTGACAGCCTGTATCCCAAGAGTTTTAAAGTCTTTGCATTCTGTTCTTGAATGCTGAACACTGCGATGGTATGTTTCAGGTGTCTTGAGTACAGTCAGGACAAATCAATCAAGTATTTTCGGGGTGAACTGCCGAAGTATCAGGGTGAAGTTCATTTCAATCAGTTCAGGTCCCACATTTCTGGAACCAGTTACTTCTTAAGATTTTGTATCACATTGAGGAGAAAAAAAGCGTGAGTGCTAAGAAAGATGACAAACCAGCTGATGAGACAACACAACCTGCTGCAGAACAGGCACAGGCTCCCGCCCAGCAACAACAGGTCAAAGTTAATGACAGCAATGTTATTGCGAGCTACGCCAACTTCTGTCGCGTATCCAGCACCCCAGAAGAACTGATTCTGGATCTGGGTCTGAATCCTCAGCCACTGGATCCAGCGAACACGGAGATCAATGTCGGGCAGCGGATCATCCTGAACCATTACACCGCCAAGCGACTGCTGAGTGCTCTTTCAATGGCATTACAGCGTCATGAGCAGGCCTTTGGTGTTCTGGAAACAGATATTCGTAAACGCGTTGTTCGTCAGCAGACCTGATCTGACAACGCTGATCGTCTCGTTTCCTGCAGCAATGGGGAGCGAGTGATGATGACAGTCTGATAAGATTAAGCTTACCCGCCGGCCCGTTGTGTTTTCACATCGGAGCCGGTTTTTTTGTGCTGCTGCCTGGTAAGTAGAGAGGCCGAGTTCCCGGCCCAGTTCCCGGAGGGCTGGTTCCCGATATTCCGGTTTTTCCTGAAAATTTGGATAAAAGTATGGCAGCGGTTGAGTAGGAAAGTGAAATCGACTTTGGTAACTTTCTTTAGGACAGCGCAAGTCTGCTAGAGTAGAGAGCTTTAAATCTCTGATCTAATACGGTAATGTAGAAGAAACATGTTTTAAACCTGTATTCGCGACAGAGCATTCTCCCTGCGTGTCGAGTTGACACTGTGTGTGCCCTGCCGGATTCATTATTCAGCCCGGAGAGGGCACAATGCTTGATAAACCAGATTCTGCTTCGTACTCCCATGAAGGCAATGGGCACTCCGATAATCAGCTGCCAGAAGAACTGATCAACGATTTGAGCTCGGAATCGTTAACTTTCGTAGAATCGCTGTACACAAGCTATCTGGAGTCGCCGAGCTCCGTGTCGCAGGAATGGCGGGAGTATTTCTCGAAGTTTCCCCAGAAGATGCCCCGGAGCCGCAAACCGAATTTCGGACCCTCTTTCAAACGTCATACGATGTTCAATCCTCCCGGCAAGCAACAGAGGGAGGGCATGGACCGCCAGACGATGAAAATCGCAGATCGTCAGGAGCGTCTGGACCAGTTGATCCGTAACTACCGTGTACGTGGCCATATTCTGGCTTCCCTGGACCCGTTGGGAAAACAGCGGGCCACGCCTCCCGAGCTGATGCCCGAGTTCTACGATTTCTCGGAACGGGACTACGACCGCGTTTTTTCTACTTCCACGTTTGGTGGTCCCAAGCAGCGAACGCTGCGGGAGATGATCCAGTGGTTGAGAAATACCTACTGTCGATCGATCGGTGCGCAGTTCATGCACATCGACAGCCTGCGTGTGCGGAAGTGGCTGCAGAACCGGATGGAAAGCACCGCCAATTTCCTCAAGTTCGAGCGCCCCGAATCATTGCGGATCCTGCGTCGCTTGACCGATGCGGTGGTGTTTGAAGAATTCATCCAGAAAAAATATGTCGGCCTGAAAAGCTTTTCGCTGGAAGGGGCCGAGAGCCTGATTCCGCTGCTGGATCTGGCGATTGAAAAAGCGGGCGAACAGGGCGTCGATGAAATCGTGTTCGGGATGGCACATCGGGGCCGCCTGAACGTCCTGACCAACATCATGGGGAAAAAGCCCCGTGAAATTTTCCGCGAATACGAGGACTCTGTCCCCGAGATGAGTGTGGGGCGAGGCGATGTGAAATATCATCTGGGTTACAGCTCCGACTGGATGACTGAAACCGGACACAACGTGCACCTGACGCTTTGTTTCAACCCGAGTCACCTCGAATTCGTGAACCCGGTTGCCATGGGCCGGATGCGCGCCAAGCAGGACCGCTGGGCCAATATTGACCGTACCAAAGGCATGGTTCTGCTGATTCACGGTGACGCTGCTTTCGCCGGGGAAGGGGTTGTGCAGGAGAGTCTGAACCTGAGTGAGTTGCGGGGTTATCGAACGGGGGGAACGATTCATGTGATCGTCAATAACCAGATCGGTTTCACCACGGATCCGGCACAGAGCCGCTCTTCGACGTACGCGACAGACGTGGCGAAGATGTTACAGATCCCGATTTTCCATGTGAACGGGGAAGATCCGGAGGCAGTGGCCCAGGTGGTTCGACTGGCGATGGACTTCCGCAAGGAATTCCACCGCGATGTGGTAATCGACATGTATTGCTATCGTCGACGTGGTCATAATGAAGGGGATGAGCCAGCATTCACGCAGCCTTTGATGTACGACATTATCAACAAGCGTCCTTCAGTGAGAGACAGCTTTCTGCAGCGCATGCTGGAACGCAAGTCGGTGACGAAAGAAGATGGTGATCGACTGCAGGATGAAAGTGTTTCCCACCTGGAGTCCGAACTGGCAGCAGCCCGGGTTGAAAATTATCCACACAGGGTTGAATTACCGGCAGGGATCTGGGCCGGCTACCGGGGCGGTCGTGAGTTACCGGCTGACCAGATTGATACCGGTGTTCCCGAGAAAAGCCTGGTGAACCTGCTCTTGAAGCAGACCGAGGTTCCCGAAAATTTCACGCCCCACAAGAAGATTCAGCGTCTGTTGAGTATCCGTCAGGAGATGGCAGAGGGAGAACGCAAGATCGACTGGGGAACGGCTGAGGCGTTGGCCTTTGCCTCACTGTTGACCGAAGGTTACCGAATCCGGGTCAGTGGTCAGGACGCACAGCGCGGCACGTTCAGTCATCGTCACGCCGTACTGCATGATGTCAAATCCGGTAAAAAATATACGCCGTTGAAACATCTGGTGGAAGGACAGGGACCGGTTGAGTTCGTGAACAGTCCGCTTTCCGAAGCAGGCGTACTCGGTTTTGACTATGGTTACAGTCTGGACTGTCCCGATGGCCTGATTATCTGGGAAGCGCAGTTTGGCGATTTCTGTAATGCCGCCCAGGTGATCATCGATCAGTTTATCGTTAGTGCCGAAGACAAGTGGCAGCGTTACAGCGGCATTGTGATGTTGTTGCCACACGGTTTTGAAGGGCAGGGCCCCGAGCATTCGAGTGCCCGCTTCGAGCGTTTTCTGCAACTGGCCGCCGAGAGCAATATTCAGATTGCGATGCCTACCACTCCCGATCAGTTTTTCCATCTGCTCAGGCGTCAGATGATCCGCAAATGGCGGAAACCATTAATTGTGATGACACCCAAGAGTCTGTTAAGGCATCGCGACGCGGTTTCCAGCTTCAAGTCGATGAGTACAGGCTCGTTTATCAAAGTGATCGGCGATACCACAGATCTGAAGCCGGAGAAGGTCAAACGAATTCTGCTGTGTACCGGTAAAATCTACTACGATTTAAGCGAACACCGAAAGCAGACAGAGCGAGACGATGTGGCTATCATCCGCATGGAGCAGCTCTATCCGGTTCCGAAAGAGGAACTGGAGGCGGCACTGGCTCCGTTTGCAGAAGGGACTCCCGTGTACTGGGTTCAGGAAGAACCGGAAAACATGGGAGCCTGGCGATTCATGTATTGTCGCTTCAAAGGGAATCTGTTCGGTCGTCATCCGCTGAAAGGTGTGTATCGACCCGCCAGTGCCAGTCCGGCGACTGGTTCGGGGCGCAGCCATCAGTTTGAACAGGAAATGCTGATTTCCGAAAGTTTCCGGGAAGAGGAATAAGGATCAGGCACGGTCGCTCAAGCGTGAGCGCTGTGAATCAGATCTTTAAGGTGAAAGTGATGTTTCCCCAGTTTGCCGCCATAGTTTCCGGCGGTAATCTGGAGGATCCCCGGTTGCTGACAGATGGTATGCAGTCCGACCTGCATTGCCTGCTGTACGGGTTCGAACGCGGCACCGTCGATGACAATTTCATAGACGCAGCCAGTGCCCTGGGGGAGTTCTGACGTGGTTTGTGCCTGTAGCGTCGGGCAATAGGCATCGTTGGTGCTGGCCTTCAGTTTGGAATAGCGCGAGCCGACTTTACTGCCGCTGCGGACGATGCCCCCCGGGAAGGGGAGGATTGTAAGGTCGACCTGTTGCATGGCCGAGACTGCCGCTTCTGTTGCGAGCAGCCCTCTTTTCTGATCGGAGGCACAGATTAACAGATTACCGCCGGCGACTCCCTTGAACGTTCCGGTCTGATCCTCGCAGACAAATTCCCCATCCATGACGGGCACACGCCAGAGTCTGCGGTTTCCCCATTTTTTGGAGATCTGAAAACCGTCTCCAAAAAAACGCAGTTGGCTGCCTAAGGAGATATTCTTTTCCGGATCTTCGCAGGTGTAGCCGGAGTAACAGGCGGTAGTCGGGCAGGTGAGAATGCATTGTCCGACGCGATTCGTGACGGCTTTTTCCAGAGCGGTCTGTCCGAAGGCAAAGAACATCAGGCTGACGCCGGGACGGCCATCGGGGCTTTCTGCCGGGGAGAGATATTTCTCGACTCCTGCTTCGGCATCACAGGCGATCACACTGGTTGCATAGCCGGTGGCTTCTGCTGCTGCAATTCTGACCCAGGCCTCGGTCAGGGCCGTCACGATAATTCGCGTGCCGACGGTGGTAAATGCTTCCGCAAAAGTATCACAAACGGGAACACCGTTTAACGCCAGTTCTGGATGCTTGTTCAAAATGGTTCCCGGAGAATTTCAAGGGGGCAATGAGAAAGTGACAGATCTTTAAATTGATTATTGCGGAATGAAAAGCAAAAACAAAGGCTCACTGATCCCGGTCATATTCGGGAACATCTTTGATCTGCAGGTCCATCTGAATCAGTTTGGGAACGCTTTTGGCCTGCATTTTTTTCATGATTTTGGCGCGGTGCGCTTCGACCGTTTTGAAACTGACATTCAGCTTTTCGGCAATTTCGCGACTGGAAAATCCGACGACAACATATTCCATGACCTCCCGTTCACGGCGGGTGAGCGTTTCTTTGCGTTCCATCAGATCCTGGTTCTGCACCCGGTTCTGTTTGTTTCTGATGTCGGTTTCGATGCCTTTCTGAATGTAATCCAGCAGCACCTGATCGCTAACCGGCTTTTCCAGGAAGTCGATCGCTCCTGCTTTCATGGCCCGCACCGCCATAGGGACATCGCCGTAACCGGAGACGATGATGACAGGAATATCGTATCCGCGTTCCCGCAGTTTTTCCTGTAATTCCAGGCCACTCATACCGGGGATTCTGACATCCAGGACCAGGCAGCCGGGAAATTCCGGTGAATAACTCTCCAGAAACTCGCTGGCGAGTTCATGTGTCTGTACTTTCAGGCCGACCGATTCGATCAGCCAGCGGAGTGATTTTCTGATGGCGGGATCGTCGTCTACAACGAAGACGGTTGCCTCTTGCTGGATAGTCATGATTTCAGACGCCACTATTTCGATCTCCATGTGCTAATGGAAGAGTGATAATAAAACTGACTCCCTGTTTGTTTCTGCGCGGGGTCAACTTGCCTCCGTGGGCTTCGATAATCGTCTGACTGATTGACAAACCGACGCCGAGTCCCTTTTGTTTTGTAGTATAGAATGTTTCGAAGATAGATTTTTCCTGGCCTTTTTTCAAACCCATTCCGCTGTCTGTTACACAAATCATCAGATTTCCCGCCTGATCCAGATCAGATTGAATCCCCACTCTGCGGTCTTCAGGGGGCTGCTCCGACATGGCTTCGAAGGCATTTAACAGCAGATTGACCAGCACCTGCTCAATCTGGATTGCATCACCGATGATCTGGAGAGGTCCCGGGCTTAACTCCAGATGCAGTGTAACAAAATTACGTTGGATTTCATGTTCCAGCAGCGCGATGGAATTCTGGATGACGGCATTAATGTCCAGTTTTTTCTGTTCGACTTCACTCTTTTGAACATGACGCCTGAGACGCTTGATCGTTTCACTGGCACGTTGTGCCTGGCGTGATATTTCTTCGAGGGGTTCCACCAGATTATCCAGAGTTGTGGTTCCGGACTGAATACGGCGAATACAGCCATTTGTATAATTATTAATTGCCGCCAGGGGCTGATTGAGTTCGTGCGAGAGTTCGGCAGCGAGTTCCCCCATGGTTGAAAGCCGGGAAAGATGCGCGAGTTCCGCGCGTCGTCTAACCAGCTCCTGTTCTGCCTGCTTCTGCTGCGTGATATCAGTGGCGATGACCATCGCGGCGATAATAACGCCTTCACTCACCATGGCACCGATGCGGCAGGAATAGAGCGTTTTTTTTCCTTCCGGATTAAGCCCTTCGGTTTCCAGTACTTGTGTCTTTCCTGAATGAAAGACTTCCTGAAGAATGCGGCGAGCTTTAGCGAGGTCTGCCTGGTTCATGTAACTGAAAATGGATGAACCGATAATGGCATCCCTGCTTACCGACTGAATCTGATGATTAATATAGAGAATGTTCCCTTCATGATCGAGCGTCAGAATCGTATCAGGCGCGTTGGTCACCAGGGAGCGCCACTTGGCTTCTGTCTGCTGCAGCACATTATAAAGCCGGTTTCGCTTGGTATATTCCTCGTTCAGAATTGCATGTGCATGTTCCAACTCGGCAGTGCGGGACGCGACCCTGGCTTCCAGATTCTCGTTTAACTTTTCCAGTTCCTCCAGGGCGGAGTGTTCCCGGGTCACGTCCTTTACGCAGGAAAGCAGGAATGTCTCGCCGCGAAAATAGATCTGGACCGCAGAGAGCATGGTACATAAGCGGGTGCCATTGGGAATGATGAAGTCAAAATAGAGTTCGCGCGCCGTCCCTTCTTTCTGCACCTGTTCAATCATTTCCCGGCGTGTCTGCTTGTCGGGCCAGAACCCGATGTCAAATGCACTTTTGCCCAGAACGAATTCCCGGCTGCATTGCAGCGCGGTCAGAAAGTTCTCATTGACTTCAATGAAGACTCCGGTGTCAATCTCCGTAATGCACATGGCGATCGGATTCACCTGAAAGATCTTGCTGAAGCGATCTTCGGAGCGGCGGAGTTCTTCCTGCGAAGTGACTTTCTCGGTGATATCAATGGCGACAGAAAGAAAGCCGTCCACCTGTCCCTGTTCATCGAAGAAGGGATTGTATTCGGCGTCAAAAACCAGCTCATTGACTGTCCGGATCTGCTGCTGTGGTTCACCGTTGAGTGTTCGCCGGAAAATATCGATCAGGTCGGGTTCAGCAGCGTACTCATTGAAGATAGATTTGCCCACCCATTCGCCCGGGAGATAACCCAGTCGGGACAGGCCTCCCCCTTCGGAGAGTGTGACGATACCGTGGCGATCGACGGCCCAGATGATCAGGGGAGTGATGGAAAGGATTTTTCGCATCAGTTGCTGATCTGAATCGATGATGTTTTGCAGGAGTTCGCTGGTCTGCAGTTCAGGGAAAGTTTCGGAGATGATGCGGGAGGCGAGACTGTTGTGTTCTGCTGACTGATTGTGGTTCACGGGGCAGCTCCTCAACACATCTTATCTTCAGGTCACTGTTAACAATTTCGCGGAGGTAGGAATGCCGAACCCCTCTATCGGGACAGGTTCTGAGAAATCCTGTCAGAGCAGGGTTCTGCCGCAAACGATCGGTTTAAGCTTTGATTATCCCGCATTGTGGTGAAATGTCAAACTTTGGAACGCCTCGGGCGTTGATTCCCGTGTTTGAGATCAAGTGAGGTCGACATCGATCTCACCGCCAGCCTGCTGATCTGACGCTTGTAAATGCTGGTGATCTGTTAAGTCAAATTTCAGGGGAGTGACAGTGACAAAGCCATCTGCCAGCTCATGGATGTCAGTGCCCGGGTCCAGTTGATGATTTTGAATCGGATCAAGTCCACTCCAGAAATAAGGACGCCCACGGGGATCAATTCGTTTTTCCATCACATCAAAATGTCGTTTTACTCCCAGGGAAGTCCATTTGACCCCCCGTGGCCAGTCGGGCCGTATGGCGGGAAAATTGATATTCCAGAGACGGTCGGCGGGAGATTTTTCCTGTAACAGTTTTCTGATGACGGGAAGACTCTGTGTGGCGCAGCGGTCGTAGTCCGGTTTGGTGTCGTTGGCAAAACTGCTGGCTGCCGAAATGGCGATTGAAGGAATACCGGCGAAGGCACCTTCGATGGCTCCTGCAACAGTGCCGGAATAGAGCACGTTAATCCCCACATTCGAACCGGAATTGATGCCACTGACAATGAGGTCGGGACGTTTCGGGCAGAATTCCAGAATTCCCAGTTTGACACAGTCAGCCGGACTGCCGGCCACTGCCCAGCCCCAGTGCTTTTCACTTTCAAATTCCTGATGTATCATCAGTGGATGTAAATAGGTAATACTCAACCCCACCCCGCTCTGTTCGGCGAGGGGGGCCACTACTTCCACATCACCGAGTTGCGTTAAAGCTTTCTGCAGGCTGCGAATGCCGGGGGCGTGTATTCCATCATCGTTCGTCAATAAAATTTGCACGATTGATCCTTAACTCTGAATGGTTCAGACAGGTTCTGAACGACAGCTTATCTTAGTAACTTATTGCGAAAATCCGCCGGTATCTGATTCAGAATAAGCCGGCCTGACTCTATCTTATCGGAACAGGTGATTTAATGACAACGCGCCGACTGTTTGCGATTGTGCCTGCTGCTGGCCGAAGTCGACGTATGGGAGCCCATAAACTGCTGCTCTCGCTGGGCAGCGAAACAGTGATTCAGCGACTGGTGCGGGCCCTGAGCTGTAAATTAGTCACAAAAGTCGTCATTGTCGCCCGCCGGGATGACGCGCGTTTAGCAGAGCATCTGGCTGATTTGCCCGTCGAACTGGTGCAGCCGGAAACAGATCCCCCCGATATGAAAACCAGTGTCCAGCACGCGCTGCACTGGATTAAGGAACGCTATCAACCAGCGGAGGATGAGAGTTGGTTACTGGTTCCGGCAGATCATCCTGTGCTTGAGCAGTCTGTCATTGAAGAATTATGCGAGGGGTGGGAACAGTGTCCGGCTGACGTGATGATCCCCGCGTACCAGAATCGTAAGGGACACCCGACTTTTTTTCGGTGGTCGATGGCGGGGGAGGTCTTTAAGCTCCCGGCAGAGCAGGGGATTAATGCACTCTGGCAGCGAGGGGGCGTACAGCCTCACCTGCAGTCATGCGATGTGCCGGAAATCCTGCTGGACCTGGATACTCCTGAAGAATTTGAGGAATTGCAAAAGAAATATGGCAAAGATTAAGAGACGTTGATGCATCCAGAAATAAAGATGTATTCATTCTCGGCAGAAAGTAACAGATCGGATGTCGTTTCTATGATTCATGTTGAGTTCTGATAACAGGTTACCACGAACGAATGTTGCATTTGTGAAACTTTGCAGGTGATAACGGTTATAAAGTGGAACCGGTAACAAGCTCTTCACTAAAAAGAGATATCCCCCTTTTTTCCTCAAGTTGCCGAAACTATGTGATCTATGCTTGAGTGCTAAATAGAACAACCCGCGATGATTTCGATTTTTCCATACGGGACGTCAGCTTTTGATTTGCATCTTTTTTCAGGTCATGTCAATAATGCAGACAGTCATGTATGAGATGAAAAATCGGAAAACGCACACTTTCATCATGTGACGCACTTTTTTGGAGGGGGAAAAATGAAAAAGACTCTGGCCTTGGCATTCGCCGCTGTGGCAATGCTGGCTGTCAACGATTCGGCACAAGCCTGCAGGTATTTTGGAGCAGCCAGTTATAACTGCTGCCCGACTACTGCCTGTCAGCCAACAGCATGTTATACCGCCTGTCGAGTTGAGCGGAAAACCTGTTATCGTACTGTTTACGACCAGGTTGCAGAACCTCAACAGTACACGGCTTATCGCACCGAATACGAGACAGTTTACGAAGACAAGCAGGAAACCTGTTATCGCATGGTGAATGAAACGGTTTACCGCGATGTCGAATATACGGTTCAAAAGCCCGTATATGAAACATCGGAGCGGGAAGAGCGTTACACTGTCCGACGACCGGTGGTCGAAACCAAGTACCGTGATTGCAGCTATCAGGTACAACGTCCTGTCTGGGAAAACCATGAACGGGAGTGTCGACGGACTGTGATGCGACCTGTTGTGGAAACAATCGAACAGGAATGCCGACAGACCGTAATGCGACCTGTCACAGAAACGGTTAACCAGGAACGGTGTTATACGGTTATGAAGCCGGTAACGACCTACCGCACGGTGCATCGTTTACAGGGAGTCTGGGAAACAAAACAGATTACCAAACCCGGAAAATGCCGTCCCTGCTGGACCACTGATGCTTGCGGGATTCCGCGGATGACCATGGTTCAGGTTCCAGGGCGGACTCACTGTCGCAAAGTCTGGCGATTGAAACGTGTTGCCTGCCAGGTGCCTTGCACCCAGTATGTACCAGAAGTCGTTCGCCAGAACTGCCCGGTACAGGTAACGCGTTATGTACCCGAAGTGATTGTGAACAAAGTACCTGTAAAAGTCTGTAAAATGGTACCCGAAGTGGTTGTGACCAAAGTTCCTTACCGGACCTGCCGGTGGGTAACGGAAACCGTCGCTCAGAAGGTTCCTTATCAGACGTGTAACTGGGTTTGTGAAGAAAAGGTTCGTAAAGTTCCTGTTCAGACCTGTCGAATGGTCTCGGAACAATGCACCCGTAAAGTCGCTGAATGCGTCACGCGGAAAGTGCCTTTCACTGTCACACACCGGGTTGCCCGCTGCGTACCCAAACAGGTTCCTGTAACCTGCACACGGTATGTCACCAAATGCGTGGCCCGTAAGGTTCCTTACGAAGTCTGCACGATGGTTCCTACCACAGTCTGTCCTACGACTGCCTGTGCTACTGGTAACTGTGATCTGGCTCCTCAAAGCCAGGAAACAGCAAAACCGGTTGTTCCCGAACCACAGCCTGAACCGGAAGCAAATCCGGATCTGAATCCTGGTACGCCGAGAGTATCTGCTTAACAGGACGCTGGATTCGCTTGTGATGTAAATGAACAAAGGCAGGTTTCAATTGAAACCTGCCTTTTTCTAATTTCGATTCAAAGAAACTGAAAAATCGCTACTGTCGAGAGTTTTTCCTGTGCCAGGAACTGGTTTACCATCCACCTTCTGATTTCATGCCTTCAGCACCACAGACGATGTCGCATGAGGTATTCAGGTCACAGTCATCGAACGCGTCATCAAACTCACTTCCGAGAATGTAGCTTTTGGTTTTTCCATGGCTGCCTGACCAGAACCCGGTATAAGCATAAGTCTGGTTGAGTGCGCCGATGGCATTGGAAACGTCGTTAAGTTCCGTATTCACGGCGACAGCAACTTCGCTTAAACCGACGATCATCGCCAGTACAGCGATTGTCAGAACCAGCACTAATTCTGCAGAGATCACGAACCCAGCTTCGTCATTGTACAAACGCTGAACGATACACAACATGAGAGAGTCCCCTTACTTAATCGTAGAGTGCGCCGACCGTCGAATGCGAGTTCAACAGGCAAGCTATGTGAGAGAGAGTTTTGTTTGTGAGAGAGTATTTTGATTCGTGAATGTTTTCGCAGGGTGTTACCCCGTCAATCAATTCACGGAAGTTTTGTAATGCAGACGGTATGCCAGAGGGAGGGGATTGGCTGCTGTTCACAGGCCGATTGAACAGTTTATGTTCAAAACTGATAAAGACTTAGGGTGTGATGGAAATCAAGGAATCAGTGCGGGCATTAAAAGCGTGGATCCCCTTGAGGTGTTAAACAGCTTGAACACAAAGGTTAAACAAACTGTAAGCGCGTGTAATCGAAAAAGAACCGGCGGAAGTTCCGTCGGTTCTCTGAGAGAGCTTGTTTAGCAGCTGTCGATTATGGTGTGACGCTTTCAGAAGCAGTTACCGCTGAAGTACCTGTCACCAGGTCACAGGTGGTGTTCAAATCGCAGTCATCAACCGCATCATTGAACAGGGAACCAGCGTAGTGGCTTTTGGATTTGCCATCACAAAAAGTACTGGCACTAAAACCGGTATAAGCATAACTTTGATTCAGTGAACCGATGGCATTTGAGACATCGTTCAATTCGGTATTAACAGCAACAGCGACTTCGCTCAAACCGACGATCATTGCCAGTACAGCGATGGTCAATACCAGGACCAGTTCTGCAGAAATAATAAAGCCGTTTTCATCTTTCCATAATGCCCGCAACATGATTTTATCCCCTTGTTTTTTTAAATGTCTATTTTGAGAGCTGCTATAATGTATCCAGTTTTCGGTAGCGCCTCCAAGTCCATTTGGACCGAGTATAATAGATCGACAGACGCTATGGTTAAATGTAATGCGATCTAGAACTCCACTTGACGGAGTTTCATTTTCTTAGAAGTAAAAAGCTCTGTTCAGGATTTTCCTGAACAGAGCTTTTCAAGTTTGTCGTAATGAAAATTACGGAGTAGTAGCTTCAGAAGCAGTCACTGCTGCAGTACCTGTAACCAGGTCACAAGTTGTGTTCAGGTCGCAGTCATCGACAGAATCACTGAAACGTGAACCAGCGTAGTGGCTCTTGTTTTTCTCACCGGTACCAGCGAAACCTGTGTAGGCATAGCTCTGGTTCAGAGATCCGATTGCGTTTGAAATGTCGTTCAGTTCAGTGTTGACAGCAACAGCGACTTCGCTCAGCCCAACGATCATGGCCAGAACGGCGATGGTCAGTACGAGTACCAGTTCGGCTGAAATTACGAAACCTGCTTCATCGTTCCAAAGTTGATTTAACATCTTAGTGAGTTCCTTGGTCATAAAAATAAATTGAGAGACGAGTTTGTGGTTTGATTTCCGAGATAGAAAACAGCCCACGACATTGAGATAAATAAAGCGAAAGCGATATTTATCAATTTGCCAGATTGAGAGACTACGCTCCATTCAGGCACTTTTTGTGAAGTTACCGGCCCGTAACTTCACGGCACAAACTGCAGTGTTGTATTCATCAAAGTTCTATAAAATGCACGTTATGACCCGCGGAGCGGTGGAAGCCCAGAAAATGATGCAAAGACATCATCCGCATTGAATGCTCTCTCACCTTCATGCAATGCCGTTGACTTCTCTTCTTCTTTCGGGGACAAGTCGCGAGAATAAGAAGAAGCCTCAACACGGGTCACAACGTTGCGAATCAAACTGTGTCAGTAATCTCCAGGTAAATGAGTCGGTGATTGTTTAGCTTGTTACTTTTGTTTCTTGTTGCAGAGTTCATATCGCAGTCGGTGTGCCATTAGGGTGGTGGGGGAGTGTTGTGGGAAGTCCACAAAGCGTGTGGACCAGAAGAAACGCGAGGAGGGAATCGCTATAACTGTAATCAAACTTGTGGTTTACACATTCTGAAAAGAAAGGGCCAGAATGGCGCAGAAAGTTTGAGAGGTTGCGTGCAGGCAACATTCGTTATCAAGGATGTTGAACAGTCTGTAAAAGCGACTGTGAATCAAATGAGTTTTTTTTGAAACATCGGAACTCTGGCAGGGACGAATCCCTGTCAGAGTTCCGGATGAGTCGAATTAACTGATTATATCAGTTTCTCTCAATTCACACCTTAAGACCAAGGTGTAGTTACTTTAGAAAGTAGTACCTTCGTCAGCGGTGACAAGAGCAGTTCCAGTAACCAGATCACAAGTTGAGTTCAGGTCACAGTCATCTACCGAGTCAGCAAAGCGTGAACCGGCGTAGAAGCTTTTGGTCTTTCCACCATTACCCAGAAAACCAGTGTAAGCATAGCTCTGGTTCAGTGCTCCGATTGCGTTTGAAATGTCATTCAGTTCAGTATTGACAGCAACAGCGACTTCGCTCAGGCCAACAATCATAGCCAGAACAGCGATGGTCAGCACGAGTACGAGTTCTGCAGAGATGACGAAGCCAGCTTCGTCGTTCCAAAGTTGATTCAACATTTTTGAGTTCCTTGTGTTTTACTTGAGAGTTACGTTTTTGTTTTCGGCCCTGATCGAGAAACCATGAACCGCGAGAGACAACCTGGACGCTAACATGCTTCCAGGTCCCGGCAGTGGTTATCACTGGACCGGACAGACCTTGAGAAGGTCTCTCCGAAACTTCGTTAACCACAGGAAAGCAGCAGTTCAGAACAAAAGGTGAGAACCGGTTCACTCACGATCTGCCTGGGTTCAGAGATGTGGAGTACACATTCCCCTCCCTGCTCATTTCCCTTTTTGCCAGTTATGCTGATCGCATAGACCATGCCGAAGGAACTATCTTCATAAACGTTACAGGATGCAGAACACTCAAGTTTTAACTAACACCTTTAATGATTGCAGTTTAACAGCAACATTCTCTGCACTCGACAACGCTGGTTGTTCAGCAGGTGTGCCGGCTTTTGTAAGGATTCCGTTACATCGCTTTACATTTCATGTTTACGAAATCCAACAAATTCTTACATTGATCAGGATTGATCCGGTCGGCGAAAGATTCTGTGCCTTCCATTCAGAAGCAGCAGAGACTGGATTCGAGATGTGATACAATTACTGACCGGGTAAGAACATCCGGCTAACCGGAAGAGCAATATCACCGTTTGTGAAAGTGTAAAGACAGCATGCAGGTTACCATCACAGCCGTCGGACCGGACAATCGCGGACTGGCTGACCCCATCGTTCACTATGTGACCGGTGTGGGAGCCAATATTCATGAAATTCAGATGTATGACCATGATTCGGAACGTCTGTTTGCGATGCTGTTACGTATCGACTGGCCCACTGAGGTGGAGCCGATCTCCGTATTGCGCGAGCGGATTATGCAGATCGGGACGCAAAAAGGTTTGACGTTGCGCGTCTGGGCTCGCGATGAGCACGAACGGCCTCCCCGGATCGCAATCTGTACAACTTATCGTAGTGAGCCTGCTGAAGCCGTGTTAAAAGCGATTGAAGCGGGTGAGATCAACGCGACGCCGGCAGTCATTATCGGGAACCGGGATCGTTGTCAGTCTCTGGCCGATCGGTATCAGCTGGATTTTCATCATATCGGCGATGAGCGCGGGAATCCCGACAATACCAGGCTGGTCGAACTGTTCGATACCTATGAAGTCGATTATGTACTGCTGGCCCGGTATATGCGTGTCCTGCCACCACGTATCTGCTGGAGTTTTGCCGGCGGTCGCATTATTAATCTGCATCATGGCCTGCTCCCTTCGTTTCCCGGATTTCAGCCCTACGAAGATGCATTCAGCCACCATATGCTGACCTTTGGTGCCACGATCCATTTCATTATTCCCGAACTGGATGCAGGAAATCAGATCATACATCAGAACGCGTTCACGGTTTCGCCGGGAACATCCCTGAAAGAAATCAAACGGATTGGCGAAACGGAGCATGAGCCCGAATGCCTGGTGGAAGGGGTACGACGTGTGATCGATCAGGAAGTGGAACTGCATTTCCATCGCGTCGTTGGCAGGGAAGACAAAGCCTGACCCGATTCTGTTTTACCTGGCGTCCAGTTTCGTTTTGATCAGATCAAACACCGAATCAAACATGGGTTCCGTCAATCGACCGGTAAACGTGTTCTGCTGACTGGGGTGATAGCTGCCGATGAGCCAGTGACCGCCTGAAAACTGGTAGGCGGCGCCATGGGAAAATGCGGGTCGCTTTTCGGTCAGTTCTCCCTGGCGTTTTTTGAAGTCGAGCACGGCTTTCCAGCCGATCTGCCCGAGTGCCAGGAAAATCTGGACCGGCAGCATCTCTACAGTCTGTTCCAGCCAGGGGTGACAATTTTCGATTTCGTCGCGGGTTGGTTTATTCGCGGGCGGGGCACAATGGCAGGTGGCAGTAATGGCGCAGTTTATTAATTTCAGTCCGTCTGAACTATGTTCTGCGGTGGGCTGGCTGGCAAAACCAGCTTTGAACAGTGCACGATACAGCCAGTCTCCACTGCGATCGCCGGTAAACATTCTACCGGTGCGGTTGGCACCATGGGCGGCGGGAGCCAGTCCGACAATCAGCAATTGAGCCTGCGGGTCACCGAAATTAGGCACGGGTTGTCCCCAGTAGTCCCAGTCTTGAAAGGACTTTCGTTTTTCTTTCGCAATTTTCCGGCAGTGGGTCAGTAAACGTTCACACCGGGTGCAGTCAATAATGTTCTGATTCAATTTGTTCCACTGTGAAGCAGACATGCAGTCCTCAAGGCAAGGTAGTTGATGATCTCTGTCGGTAATGAATATCGTAACGATTAATCCGACAAAAACGATTTAAAGTGAATTCTCTACGCTACCAATACCAGCAAACAGGTCATATCGTCAAACCGGAGTCTATATTTAAAACGAACATTTTAAATTCGGGACTTGATAATTCGTCGCAGGCCACTTTACGATAGTGGGTACGTGATTCCAGCACCGACCAGGCCTCGGTAGATATTCCCCCAACAGATTTACAGCTTTTGACCTCGTTTCAGGAACAGCCACTGTGTCGAAACTACAACTTCCACTGATCTCCCTGATTGCTGCTATCCCTGGTGGCTTTTTAGCTTATCTGCTGGTGATGGCATTTTTGAACCATGCGGAATCGATGTCAACCATGCTGCTCGCGGTTGCTGGCACGACACTGCTGATGAGCGCTGTTCTGGTATTGATGCCCATCGGAGCTTTAATCTTTGGTCCCAAAGGGGGAGCGAAGAAAAAAGCGAAAGGCAAAGATTCGGAGGCAGCGGATTCATTTGACGAAGACGAAGCAGGCGACGAGGAACTGGTTTCCGATTCTGCCGCCGAACTGTCAGGCGAATTTGAAGACGATGAACTCGGCGATGATTTTGACGAAACGGATGACGATTCATTCGAATCAGCCGGTGATCTCGAAATCGGTGATGATTTTGATGATGCCGAAGTCAGTGGCCAATTGTCGGACAGTGAATTCGATTTCGCTGACGATGATTATGAATTCGATGAGGATGATGAAGAAGAGAACAAATAAACTTCGTCCCCTGCTTCACCCCTCGTCAGCCGTTTATTTCAGATTCTGCTGAAAGAACTGGTCCATATCTTCGACCATGTCATTGAACCAGGGCAACTGGTTCCAGCAGCCATGTTTGCCTTTGGGATAAACTTTAATGCCGGTGGTGACGCCCAGCAACTTCAGTTTTTCACGGGAAGGCACATTGCGGTCGGGATTATCGAGTTCACCCGTCATAAACAGCAGTGGTGGCGTTTTCTTATCGAAGTGCAGATAGGGATCGCTGAGCTTGTATAGCTCAGGAGCTTCATCAACCGATTTTCCCAACCATTGATTAGAGTAAGATTTGTTTCCGCTGTTGCGGGAGCGTTCTGCCACAGAGCCGGATGCCATTTCCATGGGGCCGGCCATCACAATGGCCGCCTGCAGCTTAGATGATTGAGCCGGATGGCCGGCGTCTCCCTGCAGCTGTTTTTCATCAGGTGCGGCTGCCATCAAACCGACCAGGTGACCACCGGCAGAGCCGCCGACAGCTCCGATCTGCTTCGGGTTAACATGGTACTTTTTCGCTTCCGCTCTCAGGAACCGGACGGCTGCATTGCAATCCTGGATAGCCGCAGGAAATTTTGCTTCATGGCCCAGACGGTATCCGACGGCCATGGTGACATATCCGCGTTCACTCAGCGCGACAGCCAGGGCGCGGAATTTTGTTTTGTCACCGTTCATCCAGCCGCCACCATGCACGACCACGACCGCAGGAAAAGGGCCTTTGCCCGACTGGGGGACGAAGATATCCGCCAGCAGTTTACGGGTTCCCGACTGTCCGTAGACCACATTCAAATGCGGCGTGACCGATTCGGGAACGGTGGTCGCGGGACGCTGTATCTTTCCGCCTGTCGCAGAGACAGCCGGTTCCGGCATACAGCCATAGGCATTCATTCGCTGACGATACAGGCCACCGAAACCGGTGATGTAAAGCGAACGCATGTCCGAATCCCCGAAAGCACAGTTGATGGGGCGTGTCGGCGTCGGAATTTTTGCCAGCAGTTTACCTGCGGGATTCCAGATCCAGATGTCAGCAGGACCCGCGCAATAGACGTTTCCCGCGCGGTCGATGGTCATTCCGTCTGCTCCCTTGTCCGGGCCGGAATCCATTTTTGCAAACAGCCGCCCGTTGTTGGTGACGCCAGGGCTGGTGACATCATAGGCCCAGATTTCTTTGGGAACGTAGGCAGCGACATACAGGGTTTTCCCATCCGGTGACAGAATCAGTCCATTCGGGGTTTTGATATCTTTGACGGCGACAGACTGCTTGCCTGCGGGCGAAATCCAGATGACTTCACCTGCACCTGTAAGTGTGTAATAGATGCCTCCCTGTTGATCGACGACCAGATCGTTGGGTTTGCGAGGAGGTTTGGCATCGGCGGGCTGACCGGCGATGGGAGTTTTCGTTTTGCCATTCAGCACACAGATCTGGCTGTTTCCATTGTCGGACAGGAAGAGCTTGCCATGGTTGAAATAACTGGCACTGATCCTGCCGGCGTCATCCAGAAAGACCGAAACTTTTCCCGTGCGGGGAGAAAAGCGATAGAGTTTCTCCCCCTTTACATCCGGGAAATACAGATTGCTTCCCCCATCCCAGGCAGGGCCGTCTGCCAGATCAAAGTCTGTGGCGATCGTTTCCAGCGGGGAAGTCGTATCGACGATGGAATCATCTGCCAGGGCGTGATTCCAAAGTAGTGAGAATGTGAATAGAAATAGCACGAGCGGTTTCATAGATGTTTCCTGATGTTTGAGAAAAAAAGTTCCCAACGAACATAATCAGCTGTTTTTTCCGGACCAGTCCAATCGGTCGCACGTTCCGGGTCTGCTTGATTCACTTTGCGGCGGCTTTTCAGAGCGATTTACATTTAATCAGAGCGATTCTCAAACTGATATACTCGACCCCAATGGCCCTGCAGACTCTACAGTAAACAGGATCCAGTCTAAGTGGCAAAAACCGCTGATGGCACATACAATTGAAGCAATCAGAAGTGGCAATCCAGGATGCCCGGAATTTGAGTGAACCTCGGCAGTAATTTATGTATCAAAAAAATAGAGATCGATCCAGCGTCTCTGCCTGGGCGTCTCTGTCTGGTCGTCGCATGTGAATCTGGTATCTATTCTCAGTAAACTGAATCAGCAGATCAATCGTTAAGGGGACGAATGAGCCTGTTCTGTCTAAGAAACATCCTGAGCCTGTTTGGGTTTCCCAACCTGTCTATTTGCATGAATTGAAAGATCACGATGAACGAGGAAGGTGAGGAATCCGATCAGACGATCATTGAACGCCGCTTTATCAGGCTGGTCCAGCGGGGGCGCTGGGAGTTTGTGCAGCGCGTGAATACGACGGGTGTCGTCTGCCTGTTTCCATTGACGGTGGATCGGTGGGTAATTTTTGTTGAGCAGTACCGTCCCCCCGTGGATGCGTGTGTGATCGAATTTCCGGCAGGTCTCGCGGGGGATATTGCAGGCCAGGAAGCGGAACTGCTGGAGACCGCTGCTGCCCGGGAACTGCTGGAAGAAACCGGCTACCAGGCGGGACGGCTGGTGCCGCTCGGTTCGACTGTATCCTCTGCGGGATTGACCGATGAAGCGGTCGAGTTTTTCCTGGCCCTGGACCTGCAGCAAGTCGGTGCCGGGGGAGGAGAGGAAACCGAAAATATTACGGTGCACGCGGTTCCCTTCGAGGAAATTGACGTGTGGCTACAGGCCGCACGAGACCGGGGATGTCTGCTGGATGCCCGGATTTATGCGGGCCTGTACTTTATCACGCAGCATCTTCAGAAAAACGGGTAAACGGTTCCTGCAATCATGGATTGAAGCGGATATGATAAGCCGCCGGTTGCTAAGTTGATCAACTCAACACTTAAATAAAAGAGAATGAAAACAAATGAGTGAAGAATGGATTGCCGACCGGATGCATCTGATTGATGCGTCTGGCATTCGAAAAGTATTTGACCTGGCAGCAAAGATGGAAAATCCGATTAACCTGAGTATCGGACAACCCCACTTCGATACACCAGATTCCATTAAAGATGCGCTCTGCCAGGCTGTGCGGGATGGCAAAAATGCTTACAGCCAGACGCAGGGAATTGCCCCCCTGATTGGAAAAATCCAGGCGCAGGTTGATGAGACCTATGGGCATGCGGACCGCCAGGTGTTTATCTCCAGTGGAACGAGTGGTGCGCTGATGCTGGTTTTAAATGCGCTGATCAATCCGGGAGATGAGGTCATCATCTTCGATCCGTATTTTGTGATGTATACACACCTCACGCGCGTGGTGGGAGGGACGCCGGTTTTTGTGGAAACCTATCCGGATTTCTCGATCGATATCGAAAAAGTCCGCGCCGCGATCACCGATCGTACGAAACTGATTTTGTTTAACAGCCCGAGTAACCCGACCGGGCATGTGGCCTCGGAAGAAGAGACCCGGGCGCTGGCGGAACTGGCGGCAGAGAAGAATATTGCGCTGGTCAGCGATGAGATCTATCGTTCCTTCTGTTATGACGACCCCTTTGTGAGTCCGGCTGCATACAACGAACAGGTCATCGTGATTGATGGCTTCAGTAAATCGCACTCCATGACCGGTCATCGGCTGGGCTTCGTGCATGGCCCCCGGAGCGTGATTCAGCAGATGATCAAACTGCAGCAATACACGTTCGTCTGCGCGCCCCATCCTGTGCAGTGGGCAGGGCTGGCTGCACTGGAATGCGATATCTCGGAGCGTGTCGACGAATATCGGGAAAAACGCGACCTGATGCGGAAGCTCCTCTCTGAGAAGTATACGATTTCCGGCGCCCAGGGAGCATTTTACATGTTTATCCGGACTCCCTGGGGGACGGCAACCGAATTCTGTACCGCGGCCATCCAGAATAATCTGCTGATTATACCGGGTAATGTGTTCAGTGGTCGGGATACGCATTTTCGGATTTCGTATGCCCAGGAGAACCCGATTCTGGAGCAGGGAGCCGAAATTCTGAACCGTCTGGCAGACCATCCAATGTGAATTATCCGTTAACCACGTGTTTAACTTCCGTCGGGAGCCGGTTTTTTGAGACAATTGAAAACTTTCTCTATACCTGAAAGGGTATCACCTCTATTATGGAAAGAGTGTGCCGCTTTCTTTCAGTGATCAATCGACTTACGATACTGCCAGATAACAACTTATGCCATCTGAAAAGCCGCAGAATAAGACCAGTAAGGTTTCGGCTGAAACCACTGACGACAGCGCTGTCTCTCCCTCGCGTGAGCCGGAAGGGCTGCGTCTACCCCCTGCAACCGGGTTTGAGGAGTCTGATTCCACACAGGAGACTATCTATCGGTCCAGCGAGACCACACAAAAGCTGCATTATCCTCTCGAATCGGTGAGGCTGATTGGCAAACAGCTGGGTGATTTCAAGATCCTGCGCAAACTGGGGCAGGGAGGGATGGCGACCGTATACCTGGCCGAGCAGGTTTCGCTCAAACGTGAAGCTGCCATCAAGATCATGCACAGTGAACTGATGAGTGATGAAACTCACGTCAGACGATTCGAACGGGAAGCAAAGGCTGCTGCCGGTTTGACCCACCCTAATATAGTCCAGGTTTATATGACGGGCGATTTTGACGGCACGCATTATATCGCGCAGGAATATGTACGTGGCGTCAATCTGAAAGAGCATCTGGCACGGAATACTCCCCCCGATTGTGCCTTGATCCTTCGCATTATGAGACAGGTGACGGCTGCTTTAAACGCGGCTGCAGAAAAGGGAATCGTGCATCGGGATATCAAACCTGAAAATATCATGATCACTTCTAAAAAGCTGATCAAGGTGGCTGATTTCGGTCTGGCACAGATCGGTCAGACAGAAGAACGGGTGAACCTGACGCAGGTGGGAACCACCATGGGCACTCCCCTGTACATGAGCCCGGAACAGGTCAATGGCAGAAACCTCGACCAGCGGAGCGACATCTATTCCCTGGGAGTCACCTGTTATCATCTGATCTCGGGCAAACCCCCCTTTCATGGCGAAACGGCTCTCTCCATTGCTGTGAAACATCTGAATGAAGCCGCTTTTCCACTGAAAAAACGCCGTCCCGATCTGCCTGAGGAACTCTGTAGCCTGGTGCATCGGATGATGGAAAAAGATCCGGACAAGCGGCCTGCAAATGCGACTGAACTGATGCAGGAAATTAAAAAAATATCGGAAGAGAGTCCCGGCATTCACAAACGCAGCTGGCGCGAAATGCTGCCGTTCCAGGAAAATCGCAGCTTTCAGAAACAACTGCTGGCATTTGTACTGGCATCCCTCAGTCTGGGTGGCGTGGCAGCAGCAGTGGGTTGGGTGAATCGGCCCGGCAATCCACTGGAGGCGCCCTACCAGGCATCCAGCGACGCGGACTCGGAACCGACCATCATTCCCAAAGAGGAAAATGCATCCAAACAGTTTTTCCTGGCAACGCGACTGAGTGTCAGTGAAGATGCCTGGCAGGCCGTCATTACGAATTATCCGGACGATGAAATCTATACGCCTCGGGCGAAAATTCGCCTGGGAGTGTTATTGATCAGGCCGGGACGGTATGGGGAAGCCAGGACGATTTTTCAGGAACTGGTTAATTCAGGGCAGTCAGACCAGGTGACCAATGGTTATGCCGGCCTGATGGCTTTGGAGAGTCTCAATGGACAGGCACGAAAATCACAGGATATCTGGGAACTTTATGTCAAAGATCAGATCAATGGACTGGATGCGGAATTACGGGATATCGTGATACTGGCATTAGAGAGAAATCAGAAATCACCTCAGATTACAACTAAAGAAGATCTACAAAAACTATTTGAATCTTTTCAAACTGAAGAAGAGCAGAATTTCACTCCCTGATATCGGGGGCCGGCTTTCTCAAGGGTTCTGGGAATCTTCGGGAGACAGCGGGACGCAAGCGCTGTCATTTTTCAGAAAATGTTCTATAATAAGCTTTTGTACTGAAGGGACTGAGGATGCCTCTGGATCTGCGAGATTTTGAAGGCAGGTTCAGGCCGGAGCCTCGGTACCGAGCTGTTCAACTTTATCAGTCAAACTCCAGTCTAGTCGGGCACAACGGTGGCGATTTTACAAATACTCAAAGGGAAGGTTCCCGAACAGATCGTCGAGCTGAATGGCGAGCGGGTGATCATGGGCCGCCACCCGAATTGTGAAATTGTGCTCGATAATGTCGCCGTCAGTCGTTATCACGCCCAGATTCTGGAAAGTCACGGCTTTTTTTATCTGGAAGATCTGCACAGTCGCAATGGCACCCTGCTGAACGGGACCGTGATCGAAGGTCGGACGGAACTGCATGAAAACGATACGATCAGTATCTGCGATATTGAGATGCAGTTCCTTTTGGACTATCAGCAATCTCCGGAATTCATTGATTCCGCGATTCAGCAGACCCTGGAAGTGACGAATCAGTCCCTGAAACAGGATTCGCATCTTTCGCTGGATGACGCCGATTCCAGTGAAGGAGTGCTGGATGGGTCGTCGATTATCAGTTCACTCGATCTGAATACCAGCAGCCAGTTACGGATCAACGTCAAACCCGAAGTGAAGCTGCATGCGGTGCTGGAAATCAGTCAGATTCTCAGCCGCGCCTTGAAACTGGACGAAGTGCTGCCGCGAATTCTGGATGGTCTGTTCAAGATCTTCCCTCCCGCTGACCAGGGCTTCATCATGTTGCAGAGCCCGGAGCGAAAAAAACTGGTAGTGAAGGCTACCAAAGCCAGGCGGAATGAAGACGAAGATTCGATTCGCATAAGTACGACCATTGTCCGCCAGGCGATCATGAGCGGCTCTGCGATTCTGAGTGCGGACGCCGTTGAAGATGATCGTTTCAAGATGAGCGAGAGTATCACTTCGTTACGAATTCGTTCCATGATGTGTGTTCCCCTGGTTTCCCAGGGAGGGGACATTCTGGGAGTGATTCAGATTGCGACCCGCGATATCGGCCAGCAGTTTAATAAAGATGATCTGGATGTGCTGGTGGCGATCACGCAGCAGGCGAGCCTGGCGGTTGAGAATGCGAAGCTGCATGAGGACCTGGTCAGGCAGCGGGATATCGAACGCGACCTGGAGTTTGCCCATCAGATTCAGCTGGGATTACTCCCCCACAATCGTCCGAAATATAAAGAGTACGAATTCTTCGATTACTACGAATCGGCCCAGAGTGTGGGCGGCGATTATTTTGATTACATCGAATTGCCCAGTGGAAAACTGGCTGTCACGCTGGGAGACGTCGCCGGAAAAGGGGTACCCGCGGCGATTCTGATGGCGCGGTTGTATGCGTCTGCCCGGTATCAGGTGCTGTCCCGGAATACGGCTGATAAAGCGCTGGCGGAATTGAATACAGAAATCGCTTCGAGTGGCGTGGGGCTGCGTTTTATCACCTTCATCCTGGCGGTCCTGGATCCCAAAAAACATACCGTCTCCCTCGCCAATGCCGGTCACATGGCGCCCCTGCTGCGCAAATCGTCTGATGGCAGTGTCGAACCGATAGCCCAGGACAAGTCGGGGATGCCCCTGGGGGTATTGAAGAAGCAGGTGTTCCATGTGGAAACGATCACCCTGGAAAAAGGGGATACCCTGCTGCTGTATACTGACGGGGTCACCGAAGCCATGGACCAGGACAACAAGTTGTATCATAAGGATCGACTGGTCAAATATCTGAAGGCCGGTCCCGAAGCGGTAGAGCCACTCGTGAAGGGGCTGCTGTCGGATGTGGAATCCTTTCGAAACGAATCCATGCAGAAAGACGACATCTGTGTGGTCTGTTTCCGCCGCAAAAAATAATATTAACCGGCAGAACGTTCCTGACCGATCCCTGGTTCTGCTGTTCAATCTCACTGGATGAGGCCCACTTTGACTACTGATGTACTTTCTATTCTCGGCAGCGATGGCAAAATCGCGCAGCGGCTCGAAAAATATGAGCATCGCCCCGAACAACTGGAGATGGCGGAAGCCGTGGCCAGCGCGATCGAACAGAAACAGCATCTGCTGGTAGAAGCAGGAACGGGGGTCGGAAAAAGTTTTGCTTACCTGGTGCCTGCGATCCTGGCGACCTGTAAACAGAACGAAACCCGCTCGGGCAAGGATCGGAAGCGGTTGATTGTCTCCACGAATACGATCAGCCTGCAGGAACAGCTGATTACCCGCGACATTCCGTTTTTAAATGCCGTGTTGCCGGTCGAATTTTCTGCAGTACTCGTCAAAGGGCGCTCGAACTATATCAGCCTGCGTCGACTGAAAGGCGCTGTCGAGCGGGCCAGTAGTACCTTTTCGAAAGAAGAAGAACTGAGTCAGCTGGATCAGATCGTGAAGTGGTCTCATAAAACCACCGATGGCAGTCGCGCGGATCTGGAGTTCCGGCCCATTCCTAAAATCTGGGATGAAATTCAGAGTGAGCACGGGAACTGCCTGGGCAAACGCTGTGCGACTTACAACGACTGTTTTTATTACCGGGCACGGCGACGTGTCTGGAATGCCGACGTGCTGGTGGTGAATCATGCGTTGTTCTTCTCTGATCTGGCAATTCGCCGGGAGGGCAGCAGTATTCTTCCGGATTACGATACCGTCATTCTGGATGAAGCGCATACCATCGAGTCGGTCGCCGGCGATCACCTGGGGCTTTCCATTACGAACAGTCAGTTCGATTACCTGTTTAACAAACTGTATAACGATCGTACCCAGAAAGGCCTGCTGCTGCATCACAATCTGGTGGACTGTCAGCAGCATGTCACGCGACTGCGATTTATGGTGGAAGATTTATTCGATCACCTGCTGGAATGGCAGGACAGTACCGGGCTGTCCAATCGCAGGATCAGGCAGTTGCCTCCGATCGAAAATGGTGTTTCCCACGAGATGCGATTACTGGCGGCACGCATTACTGAATACGCTTTCACTCTGAAAAATGAAGAAGAGAAGATCGAACTGTCCTCGGCAGCGGAGCGCTGTACTGCCCTGGGAGACTCCTTGAACAGCTGGCTGACGCAGCAGGCGGAAGGCGATTCTGTCTACTGGGTGGAAACTACTCGCGGGCGCAATCAGCGGGTGAAAATGGTCAATGCGCCGGTGGATGTCGGGCCGGTGCTTCGTGATGAACTGTTCAACCAGGCGCAGACGGTCATTTTAACTTCAGCGACCTTAGCGGTCGGCGATCAGGATTTCAGTTTTACGCGTTCGCGCCTCGGGTTAAATCAGTCAGAAGAATTAAAACTGGGCAGCCCGTTTAATTACAAAGAGCAGGTGCGGTTGATTCTCCCCGCTTCGATGCCCGATCCGGGCGAGAACCCGGCGGCGTATGAAGCGGCGGTCGCAGTGAAATTAAAGCAGTATATTGAACAGACCGACGGTCATGCCTTCGCGTTGTTTACCAGTTATAAAATGATGCAGCAGTGTGCCGACCGCATCAGTGGCTGGCTGCAGGAACACAACCTGGCATTGTACCTGCAGGGCGAGGGGTTACCGCGTTCCCTGATGCTGGAGCGGTTTCGTAATAATCCACGGGGCGTCCTGTTTGGGACGGACAGCTTCTGGCAGGGAATCGATGTGCCCGGCGATGCCTTGACCAACGTCATCATCACCAAGCTGCCTTTCAGTGTTCCCGATCATCCGCTGCTGGAAGCCCGCGTCGAAGCCATTCGGAACCGGGGGGGAAATCCTTTTATGGATTACCAGATTCCGGAAGCGATCATCAAACTGAAACAGGGTTTTGGCCGGCTGATTCGAACGGCCAGTGATCATGGCCAGGTGGTCATTCTTGATCCCCGCGTGCGCACCAAACGCTACGGGGAAAAGTTCCTGGAGAGCCTGCCCGACTGCACGATGATCATTGATGAGCAGGATGATTGAACGCAGTAAAGAAATCGGTCGGGATTATTCCGAACCGAAAACGATGTCGCTGCTGCAGTATGAACCGCCAAAATTATTGGCCAGGGTGACGACCTGGTCCAGCCCATCCAGAAAAAGCGCGCGGCTTAAATCGCTGAGCGGGTGTAAAAAGACGGACCACAGCACACCATCGCCAATTGCGTAGCGAGCATCCAGGGAGCGGTCAAAATTGGCTTCCATCACATCCCACAGATCGTCTTCTTCCAGGTCTTCCTCTTTGAGAATGGGGGTCATGATACGCACGCGATCATGTTCTGTATCGACAATCAAAAACAGGACTCGCTTACCGTATTCTACTTTCCAGCAACCCTCTCCCGCTTCCAGAATCTGACCTACTTCATCAATCAGTTGTGAAATCGATTGCGCGTTTAACGTTGATTTGATGGTCGCAATCATTTGTCCTGCTCCTTGAACAAGTATCCTGAACTTTTGAAATCGGAAACCGGTAAAAAACCGAGTGGAACCTGAAGGTCCGGGTTCTTGTCCAAACCAGTACTTTCAGGAACTCTGCCCTGTTTTTGTTCACAGGATGTGATACGATTCCTGTTACCGGGCCGATTTCCATGTGCCTTTAATGTCTATTGTTTATCACTTCACTTCAAAAAAGCAACAATTATTTTGAATCGTTCCCGAATTAGAGAATGCCGCCAATTTTACATTCGGCGAATCCTGATTATGATACGCGATCCAAAAATGCTCACGAAATCGGATTCCCTCGGAAATGATCCTGTCTAACAACTGTCGACACTTTGTATTTCGATTCCAATCTGTCACGACAGTCGCAGCAACGATTTCGGTATGAATTATTTCGAGAGACTCTGATTTCTTTACTGATGCGGAAATACTTTGACTACGAATAACTCCTCACATCCTGTTTCGCTGGACGAATTAGACCAGCAATACCAGAGCCTGCTCGACGGCCAATCCCTGGTCTGGCAAAATCAACGGGATTTTTCCCGCTGCCTGGGTGTCGGCGGACAGGGGGTGGTGTATTTAAGTGCCCGTCAGGGCGCGGATGGATTTCAGATCCCGGTCGCGCTGAAGCTCTTTTCACCGAAACGTTACGCCGATGTGACCGCCTATCAGAGCGAGATGGCGCGACTCTCGCAGGTGGCAGCCCAGGTAGCGCGGGTGCAGGAAAATCACCTGGTCGCCGTACAGAATTTTGTCACCCGCAATCAAATCTACATCATGGAAATGGAGTGGATCGATGGCTACGACTTGCGGAGCCTGTTGACGCCGGCGACATTCAAACAGATTCGTGAACAGGTCACGTCGAGGCGCTGGCGGAATATCAATAATAATGTGTTTACCAAGGGAGTTCAGCAACCGCGCCTGAAGCCGGGAATTGCAGTGGCGATACTGCGGGAGTGCCTGGCAGCGCTGGCGGCGTTACATCGTAACGAGATCATCCACTGCGATATGAAGCCGGCCAATATCATGCTCAAACGCAGCGGGAACGCCAAGATTATCGATATTGGATCAGCCATCGATTTAAACAATCTGCCTTCCACGCAACCCTGTACGCCGACATATGCGGCTCCGGAAGTTCTTTCCGGCGGGCGGGCCACCCCCCAGTCCGATCTTGCCAGCCTGGGATATATACTGATCGAAGTCATTACCGGATTTCAACCATTCGCGAATCTGAAATACGCGCAGTTGATTAAAGCCAAACAGAATATCCTGCAACAGCTGCCCCAGTGGTTTCCCGCTGAAGAGTTCGCGCTCAGTGAACCATTGATGAAGCTCATTCATCGTCTGGTGCATCCCGATCCGACAGAACGCTTCCCGTCAGCAGAAGCCGCTGATCTGGGCGAAGATGGTGCGGCCGAATTTCATCGACTGCTCGTCAAAAGTGATCTTCCCAGTGACTATGAAAACGAATTGCGGCTCTGGATTGAGGAAGTCGAAACGGATTACTTTGAAGATGTCCAGTTGAACTCCGATCCGGACACCACCGTGTTCACCACCCGGGAATGGCAGGAAGAGGGGCAGGATCAGTGATCAGCGGAGCCTTGAATCGCGGTCATTCATCGCGATAACTTTACAAGGCTAATTTAAACAGACCCGGTGAGCATTTGTTTTGAATCGCCGATTCCTGACCTGTTTTTTCTGATTCCTGATTTGCTGTCACTCACACGGCCTGCTATTTTAGCGTAGAAGAACTATCCACTACACATATATTGTATTTGAGGTTTCTCCGTGAATCAGCGTCTGACCGTCTGCCTGCTTCTGTTTGTGTTTTTCTCTGCCCGATTCGTTTCCGCGGCTCCTCCTGCACTGGAATTGAAATCGGGTGACCGGATTGTCTTTCTGGGTAACACCATGATTGAACGGGCCCAGAAATTCGGGAGCTGGGAAAGCGTATTTCTGCGCAGTTTTCCCCAGGCAAAGCTCTCATTCCGTAACCTGGGCTGGAGTGGCGATACGGTCTGGGCGGAATCACGGGGTATCTTCGATCCTCCGGCCGTGGGTTATCAGCGGATGATCAAGCAGATCAGCGAGCTCAAACCGACTTACATTCTGCTGGGATACGGCGGAAACGAAGCGTTCGCCGGCAAAGACGGTTTATCTGCTTTTCAGACACAGTTACAGAAGCTGATCACCGATTTGAAACCGACGGGCGCGAAATTGATTCTGGTTTCGCCTCACCGCTATGAAAATGAAGGCGCGCCACTACCAGACCCCGGGAAACACAATCAGAATCTGAAGCCGTATGCCGACCTGCTGCAGCAGACTGCGGAGAAAGGCAATCATTATTTTGTCGATTTTTATTCGCAGTTGATTCCGGAACCCAAAGGGGAACCCGGCTTAGAGTGGACGACCAACGGGATTCATCTGACGAAAGCAGGTTATGAACGGGCGGCAGGCATCATCGCCGTTGATCTGGGACTGAAGCCGATTGAACTTTCCCCTGCCGTGGCTGAGGAAGTTGCTCAACTGACATTCGAGAAGAACCGTCAGTATTTTTATAACTGGCGTCCTCAGAATATTACCTATCTGCTGGGCTTCCGCAAACATGAGCAGGGACAGAATGCGAAAGAACTTCCCCAGTTCATTCCGTTAATCGAAGCCAAAGAAGCTGCGATCCACAGCCTGGTTTCTTCGCATTAGCTGCCTGAGCCTCATTCCGACTCACGACAATATCCCGACCTGTTATAGATCTCTGCAAGGATCGTTCCTGTGATAAATCAACGCTCTTCCTTATTTCAAAGTATTTTCTTCAGTGCCCTCTGTCTGTTGAGTCTGTTTTCGAATTCAACAGTCCGGGCCCAGCGCGACCTGACAGACATTCCCGCTCCCGATCCGGAACTGGAACGGAAGTCGTTCAAGGTGGCTGAAGGGTTCGAGGTGAATCTGTACGCGTCCGATCCTCAGATTGCCAAACCGATTCAGATGAATTTTGATGCGCAGGGGCGACTCTGGATTGCCTCATCGGAAATTTATCCGCATATCAAACCGGGTGAAAAAGCCAACGACAAAATTCTGGTCGTGGAAGATCAGGATGGTGATGGAACCGCAGATAAAACAACGGTTTTTGCGGATGGTCTGCTGATTCCGACCGCTGTCATGCCCGGCGATGGCGGCGCGTATGTCGGGAACAGTACCGAACTGCTGTTTCTGAAAGACACTGATGGCGACGGCAAAGCCGATGTCCGCAAAACGGAACTGGCAGGATTTGGAACAGAAGACACGCATCATATCCTGCACACACTCCGCCGCGGACCTGCGGGACAACTGTTTTTCAATCAGTCGATTTATATTCACAGTCATATCGAAACACCCTATGGGGTGCGTCGACTGAATGGCGGGGGGATCTGGAAGTACCAGCCGGAATCGATGGAACTGGAAGTGGTCATGCGGGGCATGGTCAACAGCTGGGGACACCACTTCGATCGCTGGGGGCAGTCGTTCTGCACGGACGGAGCCTATGGTCACGGAATCAACTACACATTCCCCGGCGCCGCGTTTGTGACGGCGGTGGGCATGGATCGGGTTCTGAAAGGACTGAATCTCGGAAGCCCCAAGCATTGCGGCCTGGAGATTCTCAGCGGTCGTCATCTGCCCGATGACTGGCAGGGAAACATGATTACCAACGACTTCCGCGGACATCGCGTCTGTCGTTTTGTCGTGACGGAAAACGAAGCCGGTTATGTTTCACGCGAACAGGTGGAGCTGATTAAAACCGACCATGTCGCCTTCCGGCCGATTGATGTCAAGATGGGCCCCGATGGTGCGATTTACATCGCCGACTGGTACAACCCGATCATTCAGCATGGTGAAGTCGATTTCCGGGATCCGCGCCGCGATCACACACATGGCCGAATCTGGAGAGTCACTTATAAAGGCAAACCCACTTTACCCCGACCGCAGCTGGTGGATGCGTCAAACCAGGAACTGCTGGAAGCCTTGAAACTGCCCGAAGAATGGACACGTCAAAACGCCAAGAATGTGCTGCGTGAACGAGGCCGGGAGAAAGTAGAACCCGACCTGAAAGCCTGGCTGGAAACTCTCGATCCCCAGGATCCGCAGTTTGAGCACAATCAGCTGGAAGGCCTGTGGGTCGCGCAGAGCATCAGCAGTGTGCAGCCCGAGCTGCTGAAACGCTGTCTGTCTGCGAAAGATGGCCGCGCCCGGGCGGCCGCGGTTCGCGTGGCCCGGCACTGGAAAGACAAACTGCCGGAAACGTATGCATTGATCGCTCCCCTGGCGGGAGACGAGCATCCCCGTGTGCGTCTGGAAGCGGTTCGGGCGTTGTCCTTGTATGATCAACCGACTCTGCTGACAGACGCCTACCAGGCCCTCGATCACCCCGTGGATGAATTTCTGGATTACGCCTTGTGGCTGACGACCCGCGAAACCAAATCAATCTGGCTGCCGCAGGTGCTGAAAGGGACTTCCACGTTGCAGAAAGAACCCAAAAAACTGCTGTTTGCTTTAACGGCCGTAAATTCCCCCGAAGTCGCGCCGGTGATTACGAAACTGATTCAAACGGGACAGATCCCCGACAGCGAACTGCAGACGAGTCTGAATCTGTTGGGAAAATTTGCCAACGCCGGCGATCTGCAGCAGTTATTTGAACTCGCGCTCAAACCGGATACGAAGCCCGCACACCAGGCGGCAATTCTTCGTGCTCTGGCTCAGGCCGTTCAGACGCGAAAAATGCGACCTACCGGGGAACTCGAAGCGTTACAGCAACTGTTCCGGTCTGATAACCCCGCGGTGCAGCAGGCGGCCATTGAATGTGCGGGTCTCTGGAAGATCGGTTCGTTAGAGCAGCCTATTCGCGAGCTGGCACTATCGGATCAAACCCGTCTCGCATTGCGTAAGACAAGTCTGCATGCCCTGGCCCGACTGGGAGGCAAAGAGAATCAGCAATTGTTGCTGAAACAGAGTGAGGGTGCCGAATCAGAGGCACTGGCGATTGCAGCGGTCGCTGCTTTGGCGGAGATGAATGTCAAACTGGCTGCCGCGCAGACGGTGAAGCTGATGGAAACGGTGACGTCCCCCGATCAGTTAACGGCGCTGTCAAATATCTTTCTGCAGCGTAAGGGGGGCGCGGAAGTACTGGTGCATGCGTTGAAAAGGAAGAACATCGCCAAGGATGCTGCGATTCACCTGGGCCGCTCCATTCAATCGACGGGACGCTCCAACCCGGCGCTGGCGAAAGCGATTGCCGTTGCCGGAGGGCTGTCCAGCAGCGGTGCGCCTCAACCGGTCAATCTGTCACCCGAGGAAATGGCGAGCATGATCCATGCTGTCAAAACAGAGGGCAATGCCCGGCGTGGTGAAGCGATCTTCCGCCGGGAAGATCTGTCCTGTTTGAAGTGTCATGCGATTGGTGGCGCTGGTGGTAAGGTCGGTCCCGATTTAATCAGCCTGGGAGGCAGTTCCCAGCCCGATTACATTGTCGACTCACTGCTCAATCCGAATAAAGCGGTTAAGGAAAATTATAATGCCGTGACCGTGGTGACGTTACAGGGGAAAGTGTATTCGGGCGTGCTGGTGCGACGTTCTGACAGCCAGCTCGTGTTGCGGGATGTCAACGACAATATCATGAATATCCCCCTGGAGCAGATCGACGAAGAATCGCCGGCGGCTTCATTGATGCCGGTTGGCCTGCTGGAGAAATTGACTCAGCAGGAACTGACCGACCTGGTCCGTTTCCTGACGGAGCTGGGGAAAACAGACGCGTATACGGTCAGCAAGGATCGCGTGGTCCGTCGCTGGCGCGTGATGAAAGGCACCCCCGACGCGATGAATGCGATCCGCCGGACCCGTCATGCGACCGCAGCGACTGAGAACCCGGCCTTTGTCTGGGAACCCGCTTACAGTCGCGTGGATGGCAGTCTGCCCGTGCGAAAATTTGATGAGATCGGTAAGTTGCATGTTTCGAATCGCGCGACAGGCGCGGCGTTTGTCCGCTGTGAACTGGAAGCGCTCTCACCCGGCAAAACGGTTCTGAAGTTCAATTCCGTAGATGGTTTGAAAATGTGGCTCGGCGAAAAACCAATCGTCCTCAAACCGGAAACCGAAATCGAACTGACGAAAGGCGTGCACCGCCTGACGTTCGCCATTGACCTCACCCCCGAACGCGATGTACTGCGGCTGGAGTTACTCGATGCTCCCAGCTCACCGGCCCAGGTGGAGATTCTTAATGGGAAGTGAGTTGAGATTTACGGCTTGAGTTTCATTCGGGAAACTGATGAATGTAAGAGTTGATCTGGCGTTCCGGGGCCGGATAGAATGAGCTTTCGTACTGGTATCTCAGTTTAAGTTGACTTGAGTCTCTCGTAAGGATTGCCGTTCGTGAATACTCCGCCTCCCCGTCGTAGAAAACGCAGAACTTCCAGTTCTTCTGAACCAGAGTATCAGTCACCCCGCAGAAGAAAAAAGAAGCCGGGTGCCAGCAGCCCGAAGAAAAAAAAGCAGTCCGTCAATAACGTGCTGCTGCTCAAGGTTGCTCTGTTTTCAGCCGGCGCACTGGTGCTTGTCGCCGGTATATTCATGTTTGACTGGAAGGGGCTGAGCAAGGACTTGGGGCTGGGGAACTCTCATGAGAAGATCTTGAAACAAGTGCTGGCAATTAAAGAAGAGCAGGCGGATATTTTTGCCTCCATAAAAGATCCATCAAGTGCCAGAGCCGCTCTTCCGCGCATGAAAGAAGTGACTGTGGAGATCGCGAAAGCAATCGCGGCTCACAAGCAACTGAAACAGACTGATAAATTAACCCCGGAAGAAGACAGGGACCTCAAGGCAAAATACGATCCGTTGAATAAAGAAACGGATGCACGCTTAAGAAAAGAGATGGAACGGATTATGCAAATTCCGGGAATGGCGACGGTGATGGCGGAAGTGTTACAGGAAATCCGATTTGCTCAGATGGAAGCCCAGTCTCAGATCCAAAAAGATGCAGCATTAGCCGGCTTCAATGCCAGTGGCTATTCTCCTGTGACAGACAGTACCAGTATCACACCAGACATGCGGATCGAGGTACTCCATTTAGGCGATATCTGGAGACCGGGAAAAGTGACGGACGTCGCCCCCAATGGCAATGTCAAAGTCAATTTGGACATCCACAAACAGACAAACGCCTTCGATCAATATTATCCACGCAACAAGTTACGAATTCCTGATTAAACTGAGTTACAGAAGCGTTGAGGCCTCCTGGGACGGCAATTGTGCGCTGGTGATAAACTTTGTGAGTCAGTTTAGCTACCAGCTCACCCCGGACCTCATCTTCCCGGGCGACGGGCTTTCGTTTCTGCATGACAGGCATTCCAGAGCATAGACCAAACCAGAGTAATGATAGATTGCGTAGACTGGCAACGTTCAGAAAACAAGGGGCGAATTTGTCAATGGTGGAACCGTGGACCTGCAGTTCCCTCTCATCTGGAAAACTAAAAAGCGTTTTCAGTTAAAATCCGGATTGGTTCCAGTTATAATGGAGAGTGGCAGCAGGAAGCCGTCGGGAATTAATAATGCAATATTCGGCCCTTTGATCAAACATGGTGATGTATTGAAGATCGGGGCGTGAAGCAGTCTTTACTGAAATTCATTGAACAGGAGCGCGCGATGTCAACAACTACTGCGAATGATCTGTATCCCGAAGTCCAGGCCTTTCTGGAAGGGGGGCCGCTCAGAGGAGTCGTCGGCGGAAAAGAGATCGAATCCACGGGGGGCGAGACGTTCGTCACGTCCGATCCGGGTTCCGGCAAACAGCTGGCAGAGGTCTTTAATTTTCAGGCCGCTGATGTGGATATGGCCGTCGATGTTGCGGATGCCGCATTCCGCAAAACCTGTTGGGCCAAACTGCCTCAGAATGAACGCAGCGCGCTGCTGCATCGTCTGGCAGATGCTGTCGAACAGCAGAAACATGTGATTGCCCAGCTCGAGTCTCTGGATGCCGGCAAGATTGAAGCCCAGGCGCAAGGCGACGTGCAGAACTTCGTCGATACGATTCGTTATTTTGCGGATCTGGCACAACACGTCCAGCGACGTTCGGTGCTGGCGGTGAAGAATCACGAAGCCTGGACCGTGCGTCAGCCTTACGGGGCGTGTGGATTTATCTTCCCCTGGAACTTTCCTTTTCTGCTGATCGGCTGGGGAATTGCTCCCGCACTGGCAGCCGGTAATACGGTTGTCATCAAACCAGCCGAAGATACCCCCATGTCCGCCATCTATCTGGCGCGACTGGCCAAAGAAGTGGGGATTCCCGATGGCGTAATCAATGTCGTGCCCGGCGATGGTGCTGTTGCGGGGGCTGCTTTGTCGGGGAACCCCAAGCTGAAACGAATGTCATTCACCGGTTCCCCTGAAGTCGGTCGCATGGTGGCGGAAGCCTGCGGTCGTAACCTGGTGCCCGTCAAACTGGAACTGGGTGGTAAGGGAGCCGCGGTCGTCTTTAATGATGTCGACATTCCGGACACGGCTGAAAAACTGGTCAATGCGATTACCTTTCATACAGGGCAGGTCTGCTGTGATGCAACCCGCTGGCTGGTTCACAAAAATATCTACGATGAATTCGTGAATGAATGCGTGGGACGACTGCAGAAAGTGCAGGTCGGATATCAGCTGAATGACGCCTCGCAGATGGGGCCGGTGGTCAACGCCAAACAGCATCAGCGTGTGCTTTCCTACCTGGAAAAAGGACAGGCGGAAGGCGCTGAATGCGTGCTGGAAGGGGGCGTTGCTGATGTTCCCGGTTACGAGGGCTATTATGTCAAACCGGCTCTGCTGGCAGGCACGCTGGACAACGTTGCGGCCCGGGAAGAGATCTTCGGACCGGTGGCGTTTCTGGCTCCGTTTGAAAATGAAGAGCAGGCGATTGAGATGACCAACAGCACGGATTACGGACTGGCCAACAGTGTCTGGACGTCCGATCTGTCACGGGCGGCCCGCGTGGCCGAAGCCATGTGTGCGGGCAACAGCTGGATCAACGCCCACAACGTGTTTGCCCATGGTATTCCTTACGGCGGTATCAACAAGAGTGGGATGGGAGGCGGCGTACTGTCAGTGGAAACGCTGTTTGATTACTGGCGGAGCCTGTCCGTCGTGCGTCCTCTGTAAACAGGACTGCATTTTCACTCTGAAAACAACGGGAAACCCGCCAGTGTTCTTTTGTCTGAAACACTGGCGGGTTTCTGTGTTTTCTAAGTCTGGTTAGGTGGATCGTTCAATTCGGAGTGGCATTTCTGTTGAGTCAATTGAAATGCTCCTCTCAGCCTATATCGTACCTTGACAGGCGTTATTCACAGGCTTTAAGATCAATAGTACGATCCGTTTGCTGGGACCCACCTGTTCTCCCGGACCATGATGGCATGTTCCGGTTCTTAAGAGACGCACCAGGATCGAATTCAGCTTAATAAACACAGGGCATGATCAGTATGCGTACCCTTTCTCTGCGACACTGGCTGCCAGTACTGGCCGTTGGTATTTCCTGTCTGACTCTGTTTGCGGAAGAAAAGCAGCCAGCTCCCGCAGCAAAATCTGACGCGACGGTCGACTTCAGCCGTGATATCAGGCCGATTCTTTCCAATAACTGTTTTTTCTGCCACGGTCCGGATGAAAAACATCGCGAAGCTGACCTGCGGCTGGATACGAGGGCCGGCGCTTTTGAATCGGTGATCGTCCCCGGCAATCTCAAAGAGAGTGCGCTGATCGAACGCATTCTTTCTGATGACCCTGATATGCAGATGCCACCCGCAGAGTCCGGAAAGAAACTGAAGCCGGCGGAAATCGAGCTGTTAAAGCAATGGGTTCAACAGGGGGCCGCCTGGCAGGAACATTGGGCCTACCTCAAACCGGAACGGGCTGCCCTGCCGGAAGTCAAACAGAAAGACTGGCCGCAGAATGAGATCGATTATTTCGTGCTGGCGCGTCTGGAACAAGCGGGTTTGAAACCTGCGAAGCAGGCCGATAAACGGACGCTGGTACGACGCCTCTACCTTGATCTGCTGGGTCTGCCCCCCTCGAAAGAGGAAGTCGATGCATTTGTGAAATCGGATGATCCCCGGGCTTACGAAAAACTGGTGGACCGTCTGCTGGCGACACCTCAATATGCAGAGCGGATGACACTCAAGTGGCTGGACCTGGCCCGCTATGCGGATACGAACGGGTACTCGATTGACGGCGGCCGCCACATGTGGCTCTGGCGTGACTGGGTGATCGACGCCTTCCACAAAAACAAACCGTACGATGAATTCATCACGGAACAGATTGCCGGTGACCTGCTGCCTGAGGCGACGGACTGGCAGAAAGTGGCGACCGGCTTTAACCGCAATCACATGATTACCCACGAAGGGGGCACGATTCCGGAAGAGAACCTGGTCAACTACACCGTTGACCGGGTGAAGACCACGTCTGAAGTCTTCATGGGACTGACGATGGGTTGTGCCCAGTGTCACGACCACAAATACGATCCCATTACGATGAAGGACTTCTACCAGTTCTTCGCGTATTTCAATCGGCTGGATGACCGGGGCCTGGATGGGAACAGTGGCATTAACGCCGGCCCGAAACTGTCTGTGAAAACAGAACTCTCGTTTGCCAGCGAAGAATTAAAATCGCTGGATACGGAATTGAAACGCCTGCAGGCGGAGCTGGATCACCCTGATGAAGCCGCGATGCGGAACTGGGAAGCGGCGACACAACAGCAGTTGGCGGAACGGGGAAAAAATCTGAAGCTGCATGAACTGGAGATCGTCAAGGTTTCCGATCCGAATACACGCTCTGATTTTGAAACCAGCGAAGAGGGACACATCCTCGCACTGGCAGCCAGCGGCCGTTCGCCTTCAATTTCCCTCAAGGTTAAACCGGGAACCGATCAGCTGACAGGCCTGCGAATTGTCTTCTACCCTAACGAGAAACTCCCCGAAGGAGGCATCGGGCATGGCAAGAAAGAATCGTTTCCCGGCGGATTCATTTTGACGAGCCTGGCTGCTTCGGGAACCGCCATTCATTCAGATCAGCTCGACCTGTACTCCATGTTCAATATCGCAAAGATTACGGCCAGCCAATCCCATCCCGATTACCCGGTGCAGGACTGCCTGGATCCCCGCGATCATAACGGCTGGGCCCCCGCGCCGCACAATCAGAGTCAGCAGCATTTGACGGCGACCTTTGAGAAGCCCTATGAAACCAAAGACTCAAAATATATTACCGTGATGCTCGTCTGGGGCGGGGGTGAATTTGGTGGTCGGCAGGCCCTGATGGCCGGCGATTACCAGGTCTTCGGAATCTCTGGCATCGATGACGGCTCCACCATTCCGGAAGCCATCCAGACCATTCTGGCAGTCGAACCGGCGAAACGGGATGCAGCGCAGCAGACCGCGCTCAAAGTATATTACAGCCAGATTGCTCCTGAGCTGAAAAACACGCGGTATCAGCTGTCGAATCTGCAGGAACGCCGCAAAATGCTGACCGATTCATTCGAAACAATGGTGATGAATACGGCTGCGAAACCCCGTGAAACATTTATTTTAGATCGCGGTCAATACGATCAGCCGACCGTTCAAGTCAGTACGGGGGTTCCGGGCTTTTTACCAGGTCTGCCTGAACAGGCTCCTGGAAACCGCCTGGCATTAGCCGAGTGGCTGACGTCGCGGGAGAATCCGCTGACGACGCGCGTGGCGGTGAACCGGTTCTGGGAAATGCTGTTCGGTCAGGGAATTGTTTCCACGACGGCGGACTTCGGCTCGCAGGGAGATCCTCCCACGCATCCCGCGTTGCTGGACTGGCTGGCGGTCGAATTTTATGAGCAGGGTTGGGATGTGAAACACATCCTGCGCAAGATTCTGCTCTCGGCGACTTACCGGCAGTCATCGGAGGGCACACCCGAACTCTGGAAAGAAGATCCGCAGAACCGCTTACTGGCCCGCGGGGCCCGTTTCCGGTTACAGGCCGAAGCAATCCGGGATGCGACGTTGAAAGTCTCCGGGTTACTTGTCGAGCGCGTGGGCGGCGCGAGTGTGAACCCGTATCAGCCGGAAGGCTTGTGGCGGGAAGTGAGTCATTACGGCAGCTCTCCGGCAACCGCGCAGGTCTTCGTACAGGATCATGGCGAAAAACTGTATCGCCGGAGCATGTATACGTACTGGAAACGCACGGTGCCTCCGCCGAATATGCAGACCTTTGATGCGCCGAACCGTGAGGTCTGTCTGGTGAGTCGCGCCCGCACCAATACCCCGTTGCAATCGCTGGTGTTGCTGAACGATGTGCAGTTTGTGGAAGCGTCCCGCAATTATGCAGAACGCATCATGAAAGAAGGGGGCGCGGGAATCGAGTCCCGAATCCGCTTCGCTTTTGCAGAAGCCTTAGGGCGACCTCCGGAAGCCTGGGAAGTGAAAACCGTCACAGAGGCCTACCAGCGTGAGCTGAAGAATTACCAGTCGAATGATCGTGCAGCGGTGGCGCTGTTGAATCAGGGGGAATCACAGCGAGACAAAAGTCTGCCCACTGCAGAAGCCGCTGCCTGGACGACCGTGGCGAGCATGATTTTCAATACCTACGAATTTATCACACGGGGATAAGCATGGATCCTGTTTTTGAATACGAACGAATTGTAACGCGGCGGACGCTGCTGAGCCGCTCGGCACGCGGCATCGGTGGCGCGGCGCTGGCCAGCCTGTTGCAGCCGGAGCTGTTTAACGGGAGCGCACAGGCAGAGACGACCATTCCCGCGGGTGTCAAAAAAATCGCTCCCAAAGCGAAACGGATTATCTACCTGTTTCAGTCGGGAGGCCCTTCACACGTCGATCTGTTTGATTACAA
>NZ_CAXAVM010000042.1:0-41693 GCF_963972345.1 uncultured Gimesia sp.
TTGGACCCCAAAATGCAGACTGCGGAATTCAGCATCAATCACTACTCCAAGTTCAATCGATTGTATGACCGCTCGAATAATATCGAAGCGCACAAACGCGTTGACCTGGATCTGAATATTGACGGCGAAGTGTCTGACCAGGGCAGCCTGTTACTCAAGAACACCCCGTCCATCGTCAAACTGGAAAAAGTGGAAATTCAGGACAGCGAGGGGAATGTCACCATTCTGGATGTTAATGGAAAGAACGATAAAATCCCGTTCTCCATTGCATTGCCTGGAAAAGAAGAAGCACAGGGCAACCAGATTTCACTGGTGCTGTCCAACAGCAGCAAATCCTACTTCTACAGTACCCGCAAACGAAACCTGATGGAGACGGGCAAAACCTATCTCGCGTATTACACCGTCACACAGCATGGCGAACGGGAATTCAGTTTCCTGGATGTCGTCCATAAACCGATCGAACTCTCAGACCTGAATACAGAAGTCAGTCTTCCCAGCCTGAACCTGCAGGATTCGGAACGGGTCGCTGCTTATGTAGTTTCTGAAAAGACGATCACTGCCGGTGCCTATCATCGCTATCCAATCGCCGTCACCCGCCGCGACAGCAGCCTGACCGTGATGCTCGGTGTTGTTGCCAGCAGTTCAGGTCGATTACTGGTGAGTGTGTTCGACCCTGATGGTGAAGAAATCGGCTATCGCGTGGTTCAGCAGACCGCCCAACTGGGGGGAGACCGTTCCAACGCGTCTCTGACTGTCTCCACCAAAGAGGAAGGCATCCACGAAGTGGTCGTCAGTACGTTCAGCGGAAACTGGTTGAGTGAATCCAAGTATGATCTGCTGATTGAAGCCCAGCGGTTCCGCGCTTCGACAGACGATCTTGCGCTGGGTACTGTTGACTCGGGGAAAGAAGCCGAAAAACTGATTACGTATTCCAACTCTTCCAACCAGGTCCACAGTATGTCCGCCAGCCTGGGAAGCCTGACACGAGTGGTGCAGCAGGATAATTTTCCAATCCTGGCCAACTATCGCACGTTCCGTAAGCTGGACATTCCTGAGTGGAGACCGGAAAGTGGTGAAAGCCAGACGACCAGCGTGCGGCTCACCTTCCCTCCCGATGATAAAAAATATGAAGGTTTCAGCGGACGCATTGACCACAGGCTCTACAAAAAAGGCCCAGATGGCAAAATGGTCGAAGCCCATAAAGGGATGTTCTTTGGACGTGGTAAATCGTTCAACAATATTCCACGCCCTGAGCCAGGCAAACCTTACGAAACACTTTATGCAGCCGTCGATACCTATTTCACGGTTCCCTATGACGAAGGTTTGAAAGACAGCCAGGGTACCATCACCCTTGACGCCGCATTCCCGGGAATCCCGGTCAAAATGGAAGGTTCGATCGATCTGAAAGTCCTCACGGTTGGCAGACCCGATGTCTATATTCTGCAGATCAAGGGACCACAGAAACTGATTGACGCCTCCGCCGCCAAGACGAATCACAGTAGTTCCTCGCAAGCGATTCTGGAAATTCCCACTCAAATCAATGGCATCTCCAAGATCAAGGTCACACTACCGGTGACGGTGACACCGGATGTGAAATCCACGCTTGCGAAACAGCTGATTCGATCGACCATCAGTATTTCGACCAGTGATTCCCGAATTTCCGATTCAATCCCGATTGAGATCACACAGTAACCCGGCAATCACGTTCAGGCAGGAACTGAGATTTCATGCAGGATCAACAGCCTCGTATCGGGGCACAACATTCGATTTCATTCGAGGTGGAACAGAGCCAGACAATCTCTTTTTCGTACGAAACAGAAATTTCGGTACTCTCCACGCCGTCGCTGATTTGGTTTCTGGAACAGGCGGCGTTACAATTTCTGCTACCGTGGCAGGATGACAAGTCGATCAGTGTCGGCACCCATGTGGACGTGGAGCACCTCGCTCCCACTCCCGTTGGTGCGACCGTCGACTGTACCGCGCAGCTGATCTATCACGATGGTCCCGTCTATCGCTTCAAAGTGGAAGCGTATGCCGGTGATGAAAAAATCGCGAAAGGTCTGCATTCCCGCCGAATCATTCAAGCCAGTCAGTTAGCACGACGCCTGCAGGCATTCGAAACCAAAAGCAGAAAGTAAAAAACATGATCTTCGTCATTGCAGATATTGAAATCGCAGAGGGAAAACAGGCCGCCTTCCTGGAAGCCTTTCACCAGTTGGTTCCCCTGGTTCACGCAGAAGATGGCTGTATTGAATATGGCCCCGCGGTCGACGAAGAGACGGACATCCCGGTCCAGGTGAAGAACGGCAGTCAGATCGTCACTGTCATGGAAAAATGGGAGAGCGTGGAAGCACTCAAAGCACACCTCGCAGCGCCCCACATGCTGACTTACCGCGAACAGGTTGCCGAGCTTGTCAAAGGGACAAAGATCAAAGTTCTGAAACCGGCTTAAGCGCAGCTTACGGTTTGGGAGCGACCAGGGGCAGTTCCTCTGTTTCCGGTTCTGTCTGGCCGACGGGTGCTTCCGGTAGAGCCGGGATCAGTTCTCCTGTCAGTTGATACAGATAGAATCGTACCAGCGGTCGATAAGGGGTCGCTGGTTCTGCTTCCAGTATCTCGCGCAAATGACCGGTTGCCAGTTCGGGTTGCCCCGCTTCGATTTCGCAGCGGGCCAGGTTCAGCAGCAATGGGATCTGCTGCTGCGAAAGCCCGTAGAGATAGTTCACAATCGAAACCGCGTGCTGGGTAGGCCAGAAGCTGTTCGAAACCGGCTGGACCAGAGGCATCGACTGCAGCACACCGGCAATGCGGGCTTCTTCATGAGCCTGGATTTCCTGTCGCCATAAATCAAAGGAGCCACGATAATTCCCGTTCCCCAGATTCACAAATGCGGCTTGTGCCCGCCAGGGAATCTGCGGATTCTGCATCGCTTTCTGCTCCAGCAGCGCCATCTGATTGTCCGCTTCTTCCGACTGCCCTGTTTCCATCAGAATGCTCGCATTCAGATTCTGCGCCAGGGGATTCTGCGCCAGGTAAACCGGATCATCCAGATAGCGCTGGGCCAGTAACACGAACCCGTTCTGATAAGCCTGGCTGGCCAGTTGGAGCCTTTCGGCGCCTTTTTCCTGCTGGGCATCGAGTTCCTGAGTGACCTGAGTGATTTGCGAATTCAGTTTTTCCAGGTGGTCAGTGTACGCTCGCAGTCGGGCGAAAGCATCGTCCGACAGATCTGCCTGCTTTTCGACCATTTCCAGGTAAGTCTTCAGTTCACGATGGGCCAGATCAATCTTTCCCATATTGGAATAGAGGTCGAATAACATCAGGTGGGTCGGCGCGAATTCCGGCTCGATAATCAGAGACTGATTGTAAGCATGTAAGATCTGGAAGTAACGCATCCGATCAATACTGACGGGAGGCCGCTGCTGATTTCGTTCAACCGGAGGTGCCAGCAGTTGTGCTTCCAGGTTCGCCAGGTAACCGTAAGCGCTTCCCAGAATGCGGTAGGCTTCGGCACTGTTGGGATTCTCAATTAACCCGCGGTTCGCCTGCTGAATTGCCAGAATGGCAAAACAGGAGGTCAACTCATGGTTCCCGCCTGACTGTGACATCAGTCCGAGATAATGGCGGGCCGTCTGCACATCATTGCCCATAGTTGTATTCTGCGGCAGCAGATAGCGGCTGTAAAATGATCTGGGGCGCGCCCAGTCGCTGCGGATTTCCGGAAAGTCTTTCTCTTCGCGGAACGCCTGTTTTTTGAAATCGAGTTGATGTTCTGCCAGGAATTTCTTTGTGGTTTCGCTTTCGTTATCTGTCCGGTAAAAGACAGCAGTTGCGGCATTCAATTCGGTCAGTTGCCAGTCGGCAGTGGTCAACAGATCAAAAAAAGTACGGTAATCCGGATTCATTCCCGACAGCCGCGGAATCACATGCGTGACCTGATATTGATTAAACGTCTGCTTCCAGACTTCAGGCAGACCGCTGCCGACCTGATCTTCGCGCTGCACCCGCAATGCACGCCGCGTCTGATCATGCAGATCAAACAGGTCGTCTTTACCGGTTCCCACGAACAAGGCCAGACGGTTATCCACAAATGACTTCTGATCCAGCCAGATTAACAGGTCCCCCTGCTCCAGCACAAAATGGAAAGGGCGGTCATCCAGAGAATCGGTTAACGCTGCCTGGTATCCTTCAATGGTATGCGACAGGGAAGGACTGAAGCCAATCCCCACCGCATGCCGTGTCGAATCCTGCCCCTGAAATCGTCCACAGACCACCAGGTAAGCGAGTACGAAAAAGGTCAGCACCGTCAATGCCCGCCCGCCACGCGAAAACAGCAATTCAGAAGTTTCCACGCTATAGGTCTGCCGGAAATTATCGCGATACCAGATCTGAAAATTCCGATTGGCAAAGATGGCACACAGCACACTGGTCACGACCAGTTCGTGGCTGGCCAGGACGGATAAACCGCAAAAACCGATAAAGACAAACAGTTGCCCCCAGCTCATCTTTGACTGGTTCAGCACAAAACTGACCAGCGTCAACAGGATCAGGATGAAGGCAGCCACTGCATAATGATTCAATGACTCCCAGAACTGAGGCGAGGTCATGGAAAAATAGCCCAGCTCTTCCGGCCGGACTCCGCCGGAAAACATCGAACGCATCAGAGGATAATCAACCGCGTAGTAACTCAGGCCGGTTGTCAACGAATGCCAGCCTACGGGATTCAGCAAGGTCGCCACCAGGCTACCCCCCAGAACCAGCCAGAGCGTCTGGTAATCTGTGTCATCGTTCAATACCGAACGATCCAGCATTGAGGCAACGGTTTCTCCCAGCGCGAACAGTCCCAGTAAAGCGATGCCCAGAAAGACGCGCGGATCCAGATTGGCCCAGACCAGAAACAGGGGAACCAGCAGCCAGAGCGCCCGCGCCGAATTCTTTTCCTGCCACTGGTGCAGACAGCTCATTGTCAACACCACGCCCAGAATCGTAATGATTTCGGGAGTCACATTCAGTTGCGGAAAACAGGCAATCAAAGCCAGCACCGCCAGGATTGATCCCCACCAGGTGGAAATCTCGCGCTGACAGAGATGGACGATGACATAAAAGGTAATCCCCAGCAGCAGGATCTTGAACAGCGTCAATCCGGTATCACCCAGAACGCCATACACGCCCGACAGTGTTAAATCGAACAGCCAGGCATTGTTGTACCAGGGGCGATCATTGGCGGTATAGGAAAACACATCGTTCGCCGGAGGCCAGAAACCATGGCTGGCCAGGTACTGCCCGGTTTTGACATGCACCAGGGTTTCGGTATCCGAGATATAGGTGGCTGCAAACAGGCAGGCCAGCAGGATCGCCGCCCAGCGCAACATGAAGTCGCCACGAATGGCTTCGTCTTCGACCAGTTCGGGTGTCAACGGCTCCCACTCCGGCAGACCTTCTTCTTCGGCGCTCTGGTTCACCAGTGCCGCTTCAGACTGATCTGTACCCGCCTGATCTCCCGCGGCATCTTCGGGAGACCTGTTTGCTTCGGGATTCGATTCAGAAGGATCGGGAGAGTTCTCGTCAGGCAAATCTTTGTCTGGATGATCGTTCACGTAAATACTCAAGATCTGAAACGGGGACGAAAAAAGAAAAGGACACCGCATCCAATTTTGGCGGGACCACGTTCATCTTGTCCAGCTAAAACCAGTAATAAACAGGATCTGCACGAGAGTGCGTCCCGTGGAACTATAATTTCTTCAATACGATTAAAATCGATAGCAATAGTCTTTGAGACGCTGCAAAGTAACTGAAAACAGGAGAGATCAGTTCTTTTGGAGGGATCTGTTGAAATGCAACACTCCCACATTCTACTACGAGTTCCCGATCTCCACCGTTTGCCGCAAATCGGAACTTTTAACCAATCTGACCTTTTCCAATCCAGGGACGCAGCACATCGGGAACCAGAATTGATCCGTCCGCCTGCTGATAATTTTCCAGAACGGCAATAATCGCCCGCGCAATTGAGACGGCGGTCCCGTTCAGCGTATGGACGTATTCCGTTCCCTTCTGCCCACTTGACTTGCAGCGGGTCCCCAGCCTTCTTGACTGATAATCCGTGCAGTTGGATGCGGAAGTGACTTCACCATATTCGCCTGCTTCGCCCCGGCCGGGCATCCAGGCTTCCAGATCATATTTACGATAAGCGGGTGCTCCCAGGTCACCGGTGCAGGTATCGACCACGCGATAATGCAGGCCCAGCCCCTGGAAGATCTCTTCTTCGATCCGCACGATTTCTTCATGCATTTCATCGGAAGCCGCATTGGTGGGTTCCGTGAAAGCGAACATTTCCACTTTTGTAAACTGGTGCACGCGATAGATACCACGTGTCGCCTTCCCGTGAGCGCCGGCTTCGGTGCGGAAACAGTGAGACAGTCCGGCGATCTTGTAAGGCAGCGTTTCGCGGTCCATGATCTGATCTTTCATGGAGCCCCCCAGCGTGATCTCTGCGGTCGCCACCAGGCTGAGATCGGTATTCTCGACGGAATAAATCTGGGTTTCGTCTCCCCGCGGATTGAAACCGATCCCTTCCAGAATTTCCTTGCGGGCCAGATCGGGAGTGCTGTGAAGAATGAATCCTTCCTGCACCAGTTTCTGCATCGCATACTGACAGAGGGCCATCTCCAGCAGTACCGCTCCGTTTTTCAGATAATAAAATCCGTGACCGGCAACCCGTGTGCCCGCTTCGAAATCAATCAGGTCATGCTTCTCGGCCAGCGCCACATGATCGAGGGGAGTGAATTCAAACGCAGGTTTCTCGCCCCACATCCGCACGACGGAATTCGCCTTGTCTTCTTTCCCCACAGGCACATCGGGGTGTGCCAGGTTGGGCACGCGTGCCTGCTCCGTCTTCAGCAGCGTCTCTACTTCGCGCAGTTCGATATCGATGGCAGAGACCTGTTCGCGTAATTCTTTTCCCTGCGCGATCAATGCCTGTCGGGCATCATTGTCTGCTGCTTTGGGAATTTGCGAGGAGACGGTTTTCTGTTCCTGCCTTAAATTGTCACCCTGCACAATCAGCTCTCTACGGCGCTGGTCCAGTTTGCTCAGTTGCGCCAGATCGACTTCGATTCCACGATTGCGACAATTTTCAAGAATGACTTCCTGATTCTCACAGATGAACTGCAAATCCAACATAAGAAATCAATTACTCCCTGCAGAGTTCAGAAACAGTGTAATAAACGGTACCTGGGTGACATTCCCCGGACGGGGAGCACGCATCATATCTGATGACAATTTTAAAGTCCAAGGGTAACGCTTTTTCGCAGCAAAAAACGGCTGATGCAGCCGGAATAATGCAAATTTGCCTGTTACAGCGATTACTCGCGCCCCGACTCCGCCGCGTCACAGATGATCTCCCCGCGCAGCGTCTGCCTGCAACATACCAGCCCGTAAACGAAACAAACTCCTGCAATGTTGAAAGGCGGGGCAGAAACCCATCTCTCAAACGACTCGCAGGAGCATCATTTCCAAAATCAAACGGCAGTGGGGAGCGCGGGGCTGGGGCAGCTTATTCAGGCAGAGGCAGCATTTCGCCGTGAATCGGCTGTGTACTTTTGACCTGATAACGATCGTATTCATAACGTTGATACAGGCCTGTATTCATGCGGGCATCACAGCGTTTGCCCCGATACAGGTGATATGAATAGCGGGGCCAGGGATATGTGTTGCCTTTAAACTGGCGTCCCCGGTTCTCTTCCTCACACAGTTCACAGAAGGAAAGAAACATCCGCCCGCCGCCCGCCTGTGCTGTCTGCACGGCCAAGCCGGTCCCGAACATTCCCATTAAGACAGTAGAAACAAAAACAGTCTTCCGGAATCCCTTCATCGTACGCTCCATTCCCTTGATTCTGCGTGTTGTGTGTGATGGTAGATAGAGAACCACACTTCTAGAAAACCACACTTCACATTCATCATCGGGTGTTGGGAACCCGAGAAATAAGAGCGGCATCGCTCCGATCCGGTTCCCCAACAGATTCGCAGACAGATTATCCGGGTTATACGGCTTTTGTCAGTTATATCTCACTGTCAGTCCAGGCCGCGAAGCCGTTTTTTCGAGGCGATGATGTCATCCAGGATGGCATCCAGTTTCACCTGCGGTTTGCGTCCCAGGGTTTTCTCCAGACGTCCCAGATCGGGAACCCGCCGTTGCACATCCTCAAAATCTTCATTATAGGCTTTATTGTAAGGCAGATATTCGATTTTGACGTCCGGATTCACCTTGGCAATGATGGCTTCCCCCAGTTCACGAATCGAAACCGGCTCATCGCTGCCGATGTTATAAACCTGGCCTTTTGCTGAATCCAGGTTGGTCAGATCAATCACGCAGTCCACGATTTCATTCACATGCCCAAAACAGCGCACCTGACTGCCGTCATCAAAGACGACGACCGGCCCTCCATCCAGAGCCTGATCAATGAAACGCGGAATCACCATCCCGTATTGCCCGACCTGACGGGGACCGACGACATTAAAAAAACGACCAATGCGAACATCCAGGCCATATTTCTGCGAATAAGCCAGGGCCAGAAATTCATCGATGGCTTTGGAAGCACCATAGGCCCAGCGGGGGCGCGTTGTGGGACCGAAATGCAGGTCATCTTCTTCCGTCCACCGCTCTTTGGGATTTTTTCCGTAGACTTCACTCGTTGATGCCAGAAAGAATTTCTGTTTCCCCTGTACCGCATGACGCAACAGGACTTCCGTCGGATAAATATTGGTCTCAATTGTCCGGACGGGGTTATCTGCCACCAGTTTCACGCCGACAGCAGCGGCCAGGTGATAAATTGTATCGACCCCCTGCACCATTTCCGCCATCAAGACAGGATCGGTAATGGACCCCGTGCGAAACGTGAAATTGGGATGATCAATGATGCCATCCAGGTTCTGCAGAAAGCCGGTGGACAGGTCATCGACGGCAGTAACCTCTTGTCCCTGTTGAATTAATTGCTCACATAAATGGCTGCCAATAAATCCGGCACCACCGGTGACCAGGCAATGAGACATAAATCAAATCTTTCTCAAGAAAGGAAAAAAACCGCAGAACAACTAGAGCGAACTATATTCAGCCATAGCGCGTCAATCTATTATACTCGGTCCAAATGGCCTGGGAGACGCTACAGTAAAACTGGACACCGTTAAATTTGGTCCAAAGTCGGAAAAGGCTTTAAAACAGTTTACACGCTAGAGTTGCATTTCGCTACGAACCTGCCATAATACGTACGTGTCATTCAACAAGACGCAAGAAAAACATTGGAATTTCCGATGTATAATGAAAATCCGGGCGATTAGCTCAGTTGGCTAGAGCATCTCGTTTACACCGAGAGGGTCGGGGGTTCGAGTCCCTCATCGCCCACTTAATCAAGCACCTGCATGTATGCAAGGTGCTTTTTTTATTGCACTTAAGAAGATCTCCCTTTCCATCCACAGCTTACGACAACGGCAAAATTCGGATCACTGTTCGGATAAGCGTCTGAAACGGTCGGATCCTCGAACAGTTCCCGGAGATCGAGATAAATGGTGACGATTCCCTGGGACGCACTGTTCTCGAAATGGTCTCGGTAATGGCGTGAGCAATTGCGTGTTACTTTTGACAAACAGGCAGCGAGTCCATGCCCCGCCCCGTTCGCCAATCCACGTTCGATTCGTTTTATGTCGTCGCCTCACCGCTCTGTAAGGCAATCGTCAGCAGGAAGGAAGAATCTGCGACGGCTTCAAGCTTGTGTGGTTCTCCTGCCGCCAGATAGAGCATGTCACCCGCCCGCAACTTTTTGGGCTCTCCCATTGTTGTGAACGTGATGTCCCCTTCCAGACATTGCACGATAATCTCGCCCGGGGCTTTGTGTTCTGACAGGATTTTACCTGCCGGAAGGATCATGCGAATCACTTCGATGTGTGGTGTCTTAAGGAGCGTCCTGGTTCTGGACGCCACCAACTGGTCCGCCAGAGGCCGCACATCGATTATGTCGCCGGGTTGTGCGTGGGGAATAGCCATAAATGCCACTACTTTTCTAGTTTGGTGATGATGGATTGGTGGTTTGGATTCCACCATTGATGACTTCGTCAAGCTTCGACAGCACGTTTTGCTCTGAAAGACCCGGCAATTTTCCACTGCAGGAGCCAAAGCCCCCATCAGGAACAGAAGTTTCCAGAGAATATTCGGTCAAGTGTTTTCAACCTTCTTGAGCGACCTTCTGTCAGTCGCCGGTTGAAGAACTGGAGTTGATTGTTTGATCGGCTTGCAGAACAAAGACATGTTCATTAAAAAAGCCGACGAGATTCGTCGGCTTCGTATCTTTTGAAATGACTCGGCGTTTAGATCACCTTGACATTTTCCGCTCTTGGTCCCTTTGGTCCTTGCCCCTTATCGAAAGACACTCGTTGTCCTTCCTGGAGATCATCGTAGCTCACCCCCTGGAGGTTCGAATTGTGGAAAAACATGTCCTCGCCATTCCCCAAGTCGATGAAACCAAAACCTTTGTCTGTCAGCTTCTTGATCGTACCTTCTGCCATCTTCAATCCGATTCATAAAAATTATCTTTGTGGAGTCGCCCGACACAACAGGTTCAGGCTGCTCATTCTCATAAAGATTGAGTCTAGCCAGAAACATCGACAAAACCAAGGAAGCGACCATCAAAAAAGGTCAATGATCGCTGTCGTCGGTTAAACCATGTCCTTTAATCCTTTGATTGGCAGGATTTAGACCATGTTTCTGCCTTCGCAAGCGAGTTTGACGATGCAAGTCATGCTTCAGCCTCGTTCATATAGCTCGGTGCCATAATTGCAATTGATTCTTCATCGCCAGCCGCCGCTTCTGCATTGTGATCCTGACTGGCTGGACTGGGTTGTAAGGAACAAATTGAGGTAGATTCGCTGGCTGATATGGCTGGAAGACCGGCATTTCTGAAGTTGCCGGTTTCGGCTTTGGGCGCTTCCTGGGATAGAGTTGCCGGTTTGTCATTGGTAATGTGTTGATAAGTTTTGGGCGATTATGTTTTGCAAGATCGGACTGATTGATTCCTCGGGATTCATCAGGTGACGCAACATCTCTGCATCGGATGCTGGTAGAATCCGATAATGCTCGTCTTCATACGCGGCGACCAGATCACTTAAAGCATCCAGATAGAGTTCTTGACCGGCTGAGAGTTTTCTTTGTGCCAGTAATCCGTCCATAACTTCCTGGGCTGCCACGAGATCCTCTTCCGAATGAACTGACGTCAGCGGGAACTTCATCACCAGTTCGAGGTAATCATCTCGAACCTTCCCCTTAAAACGTTTTGAACGGGCTGTGGTCATTTCTTCTGATATCTCCCATTTAGTATTAAAGTCGATATCCTTAACGAAAAGATTGTAACATAGAACCACTCTTCAAGAACATTTAATCGCTATTGTATTTCCTCGGCTGATTAGTTTCTATCTTCGCTCATATTCAGTTCTCTATAAGCATACTGCCTGGTGCTGGAATGGTAGCCCTGTCGACAATCACATTCCAACAAGGAACTTCAAACACCTCACTTGAATCAATGTTTATCAATTGAATTAGATTTTCTATACTCAGTCTAAATGTACATTAACGTACAACATTCACTTCATTATAACGGATACTGAGTAATGATTAAGAAATATCAGATTTTCATTTCATCTACTTACACAGACTTAATTGAGGAGAGAGCAACTCTTATCAAAGCATGCCTTGACTTTGAACATATTCCAGTTGGTATGGAGATGTTTGTCGCGGGTAATCAAGCTCAATGGGAAGTCATCGAACAACAGATAGAACAGGTTGACTATTTCGTATCACTAGTTGCACATAGATACGGATCAAGGCCAGATAAAAACTTACCCTCTTATACCGAAATGGAATATGACTATGCCACTTCGAAAGGCATACCGGTCATGGGTCTGGTGATTAATCCTGACACCAACTGGAACCCAAACTCAATGGACAAGGAACCAGAAGATCTCGAAGCATTGCAGAAATTCAAAGCAAAAATCAAGACTAAAATGATAATGGAATGGGAAGATAAGAAAGACATTGCCAAAAACTTTACTTTATCATTAAACAAGCTGATTCAAACATCCCCCCGCCCTGGCTGGGAAAGATGTTCAGGATCAAGTTTAACCCAAAGTCGAGCCCATCATTACTGGCTTGGAAGAGATATTGTTAAAACCGCGTTTAATCTAGTAAGAGGTGATAAGCCACAATCAATCCAACATTCATTGTTTCAAGCAATTTACCACATGAAACAATTGAATTTGGAACATCTACCTGCCTGTGATCAACTTCAGATTTTAATCGATAAAATTGAGAATAAATACTTATCTAATTTTCCCGAAAGCGCTAGAAAGAATATGTCGTCAGACCTGATACGATATGGGAGCAACATTGGCTCTTTCCTGAATGGTAGAGAACCCGATTACAAGAATGGTAAAGACGATAATCCATACCCTGAGTAATTCCGAACTTCACACAAGTCTGCAGCGATTAAACTGAAATTGTCCCTTTTCTAGTTGGTTTTTGGTAAAGGTTCCTGTCCCTCATCGCCCACTTATCAAGCCCCCTGCAGCTATTGCAAGGTGCTTTTTTTATTGCATCCAGCTGACACCAACAAAAAAATCCCTCTTCGCTTATTGAAAAGCGAAGAGGGATTGAAAATTGATCTGTTACATTACGAACTTGCAATGTAATTTAATACTCTCCTACGATTTCTCCACTCTCTTTTGTTCCCAGTGCGCCCCAGGTGCCGTAAGGACTGATCCCCGTGGAGGTCGTTCCCGGGCTGGGCTGGCTGAGATCGCCGGTGTCGATATTTTCAGAGACAAAGCGCACTGCGCCATCTGCCATCAGGACATGGACGCCCCCCACGTGCAGACTGGACGGTGACAGTGCCGCGTCTACGGAATCCGCATTGCTGTTTGTTCCGGCTGCACAGGAAGGAGCATTCGGCGGAAGAATCGTATTGAATGCACAACGTTCTGCCTGCCCGTCCCACAGCGAGGTTCCATGTCTGCCTTTGACATTGGTTCCACTGACCCAGTTCGCGCCTGAAGCCAGACTCATACAGGCCCCCGGATTGTTTACCGGATCCTGACCGAGAGCAACACCCTCATTGTGTCGATTTCCGGCGTTGCTGGTACTGGCACCGTAGTTGGCACGGATGTGTTCGCTCATGGCGATCGTGTTACTCGTCCCATCGGTAATATCCCGGATCCGGGTTCCATAACGATAGGGAAACATGCCGCGTGAATTCGTACCATTAATGCTGGACGCGGTATCGCCGATACAGAAGACATAGTTATTCACGCGAGTCGACTGTTTGTTTCGCCCGTCTGACGGACAGACCAGCATGGGAATTTTCACATTCCAGACATCCCAGCCACACCAGGCACAAGGCCCCATGGGATTTATGGGCGTGGAGGCGGAGGGATCTCCAGCAGAAATTTTATTGAACAGGGGAGCCTGATCCATATAAGGCAGGAGTCCAACAAATCCACTCAAACGAGACGCGTTTGAACTGGAGCTACTGCCACCTGTTCCCCCTCTGCGCAAAACAAACATTCCATAAACATCATGATAATTATGCAGCGCCAGGCCCAGTTGTTTTAAATTATTTTTACACGTGGATCTGCGGGCTGCTTCACGTGCCTGTTGAACGGCCGGTAGTAACAATGCAATTAAAATGGCAATGATCGCAATCACCACCAGCAATTCAATTAACGTGAAACCTTTTCGCTTGTCTTTCTCTAAATTCCTCACCAAAGGATACTCCTTGAAAAAAAACAGAAACAAAACTGAGCCGAGCGAGTCAGTTTATAAAGAATCAGGTATGTTGAGACATAAGCTTTTTATAAAGTTCTCTCTCAACTTCCGAGTTGTGTGCTGACTGATAAATTTTCTTTTGTATGGCGGGAGCTACAAAAGATTCCAACTGAAATTCTCGTCGGATATTTCAGTCTTAAAGAAATGAATTTCAAACTACAGCTGACGCGACTGTGAAACTAAGGTGTTGTCAATCTGGTTTAATTTAAAACTCAACTTAAACAACATCCAAAATTCATGATAGTTGATTTCTGCGAGATTTCAACTACGATAACGTAGCATCATCAATTTTCGAAACAGTGATTTACCTCCATAACAGGTGAATTAATTTCTCAACTTTTTAATGCAACAAGCTTATTAAACTTCGTTCATTAAAAGATAAGTACTTTAAAAGAACTGGATTTTAGCATGTCACTCTCTCCTGAAAATAAATTGCCGCCAAGTTCCGCAGCAGTCGTTCTGTTTCTGTCAATATTTTTTTTACAGGGATGTGGTGGAACAGACGATGATCGTCCCCAGCGTACGGCCGTCTCAGGTGTCATCACGTTTGACGGCGAACCTGTCGAAGATGCCAGCATCACATTCAGACCCGTTGATGAATCGGGACAGACTGCCAATGGTCGCACCGACGAACAGGGAGTCTTTCAGATGGGAACTTATGAAGGGACCGATGGTGTCGTCGCCGGCGATTACACCGTCATGATTTCCAAGCTCGAATCGCAGGAGGTCGCTGAAGTCTTACCCGAGGATGACCCCAATTACGATCCCAATCCCAAACCGCAGCCACCGCCAGAAAATCTGCTGCCCGAAAAATATTCCAACGCGGAAACCTCCGGATTAACGGTTACTGTTTCAGAGGGAAAAGAAATTTCAGATCTCAAATTTGAGTTATCTGAATAGAAAACTCCCTGCGCGACGAATCTCATTCACTCAGCCGGGGCGGACTGCTGTGCGGCGATCAGTTTAATGGGTATCTGCCAGGCTGCATTGCCGGAAAAGCCGTCCAGGACAAACTGCTTCAATACTTTGCCGATATAGATTCCCACTTCTTCGGGAGTCGGCTGAGGACGAATGTAGGCAAAGTCTCTGAGTTCCTCCCGTTCTTTTCCGAATACGTTGGTGACCATCATAAACACATTTTTATGCAGTTGATATTGTTGATGGTTTAGACTGGCTTTCGCAGCAATCCCTAAAGGCATGCTGCGCGCGATAATGCCGACCGTCGACTGAAACTGGGGTAACAGTCGGCTGACCTCCGCTTGAATGGCACTCGCATCTGATGGCAGAGAGCGGTAATAAATATTCTTCTGCGAAATTTTGTGCTTCCAGAAACATTCCTGTAAGGAATCGAGGTACAGAAAATCGCCCGGGTAAGCCCGCTCGCGCATCAGCACCAGAAACTGCTGACATTGTTTTTCAAGATGCAGATGCTCAAACGAGATTCGTGCCACTGCCTGTTGATCCTGATCGATCCAGGGCAACTCCGTGATCGAAGGATAGAGCGAGCCCACCACCACGGTCGGTAAACCGCTTTCCACGAGAATCCGCTGCGCATCCAAGGACGTCGAATACAATACGAAAGCATCGAGCCCTTCAGTTCCCAGTGCTTCATTTACGGTTTTTTCAACATATTCCCGCTGATCATGCTGAGGTAGAAAATTAAACTGGATTTCGGCTCGCGATAGTACGGACTGAATTCCAATCACCTGCCCATCCGCAAGGACGCCTTCCTTCTTCAGGAAATCTTCATTCAACAGAAAGTGAACGCGGCGAATCAACTGCGCGTCCTCATTGCCAGGCTCACTGATAAAAGTCCCCCGGCGCTGCTTGCGTTCGAGTACCCCTTTTTTGACCAGCAGCTGTAATGCCGAATTTGCTCCCGCATTACTGGTTTTCAACATCCGCGCTGTTTCAGAAAGTCCCAGGTAAGGATCACCGCTCGTCAGCCGCCGCGACTTGATATCACTTTCGATCAGTGCCGCCAGTTCCGTGATCGGCAGCCGCGCATTTTTTCTACGTTCGGTTTTCATGTTGTTCGGTTTTCATGTTCCTCAAACCTGACTGAATGCAGACACGCGAACCATCCTGCGCCCCTCTCAACCCGATAGCATGTCGTTTCAACTGAGTTTGGCATACCAGGACCAGACACTATTCTTGATAAGTCACCCACAATTGTAAATCCTCAACGACGGCAGGCCTGGTTGCTGTGGCAGCGAGTGCGAATTCTATCCTGTTTTCTCCTTCAGTCACCAGGTCCGGATTGATCCTGCCGGAGAGAAAATGATTCTCGTTCAAATCCAGTTGAACGGCTTCTCCATTCACCTTAACGAGCAAAACCTCTTTGTTTTGCGGCTCTGTCTTCAAGCGAACCTTCAGTTCCAGCGCGGCGCCGGTTTCCTGCGGGTTCTCGCCTACAGGTAACGTCACGCTGACACTTTTGCCCGGTGAAACGACGCGGGGATGCTTCGGCGTCAGAATATCACGATTCATATAGGAACTCCCCTGTTTCCACCAGGCATTCACACTGGCATAGCCGCGGGCTGAAGTGAAATAGACCTTCGGCAGTGTTTTCAATTGCGTTGGTTCACCCAGCTCGCGCCAGAGAGGATGTCGCGGATTGAACGAGTTGAATAAATAGATGCCATCAACGCCTTGAGACCAGGCATTCATCGCACGGCCTCGAGACCCTTCAGTCGAGGCATACACTTTACGCGCCAGTTGATCTTTCTCACGCGATTCACTCAGCCCCGCATAGACAGGCACATCGTATTTGTGTCCCAGCTTCACGGATTCTTTCCAGGGGTTCAAGCGGAAGTAACCAGTGACCGTCATGATGTCGACCAGGTCCTCTTTGAGCCAGGTCTCTACATCCAGGCCCAGCACCCGCGCGTACTCCACCGAATCAGGCACACGAATCGCAACCAGGATCGGACGTCCCCGCTGCCGAGCCACTTCATCCGCCATGGCACGAATCCGCCGCATCAGATCGTTCAGTCGACTCAGCTCCAGTTCGCCGGCTGGCTCTCCCTGGGAAACGCGTTTGAAATAATTCAGATGACGAAAGAAATCGAGTTCGACACCATCCACATCATAATTCCGACAGACTTCTTCCACATAGCGATAGGCCAGATCACAGATTTCCTCATGCGTGAAATCGACGGCAGTCCAGCGACCGTTTTTGGGCTTCTGCTCTGCAGATCCAACCAGCCACTCCGGATGCTCTTTTTTCAAAGGCGGGAACAGTAAGGGACCGTACCAGGCAGTCGAGGCATCGTGCGTGTCATTCATTCGAAACGACCAGAACAGTTCGACGTCATTTTCCTGACACCAGTCGGACATCACGGTCAGAGGATCATGTCCCTTCTTTATCAATTCCGCCGTTTTATTATTCGAAAGCTTATCTGCGGTTTCCGTAAATACGTTGCCTACTTTGGTGTCATGTGTAAAATAACTGAACCCCGAAGACCACGTGCAATAAAAAATCGTGTCGACCTGGCTCCCCTTCAAGGGGCTCGTGCGGACATCCAGCAGTGCCTGAGGCGTGGCTTCCTTCAGAGAATACACGGGTTCATTTCCATCGTTATTGAAAATGATTCGTCGTTTTTTCCAGGCCGCTTTCTGGCGCGCCGCTTTCATGGCCTGCTGTTGATCCTGCTTTGCCTCCGCAGCTTTCTCAGCAGCCGGACAGACAGAATTTTCCAGCAGCAACAGAGTCAGGACTGTTAATACGACTTGAGTTCGCAGATTTATGTTTTTCATCCAGGGCATGTCCTTTGAAGCGCTGTTGATCCGTTGCGGCTTGTTTTCGTCATATCAATTTCAAACTATTCAGGATAGTGTATTCAATCAACTCAGTCTAAAGAAAAATCCACTTTCTGTGCGGACTCTCCGGCTTCGATGTCGGCTGTTAACCCACTGTTCGTATTGTACTTTTCAGGAATCTCAATCACCGGCGCAGCGTTTTTATCCGGCATGACTTCGGCTTCCACTAACTCCGTACCGCCGGCAGTAGAAGTGATTTCAACGCGGTGTTCTCCCAGCGGCACGCCTCCTTTATTTTCAACCCGGTACGTACCATCAATAATCCGCGCTGAGGCAACAGGACCGCTGGGCTGGGGAATAAAACGAATCATCCCGTTCTCGACGGGTTGATTTTGATAGAGCACCTTCCCTGTCACGAAACGCCGCGCGGGCCCATCGTCAGTTCCGCCGCAGCCATTCAACATACAGACTGATAGTATCAGTAAAAACCGCAGTCGATTCATAATCGAAATCCCTGGTTAGCACATTTTTCTGACGGGTGATTCATAACGCGTTTCAGTTTAAAACTCGCCAACCACTTCTCCCCCCTGGCGGGTGGTCAGTTTTGAAAGTGTCTGTTGATCCATGTTTTCAGAGAAGAACCGGACGGCACCATCGCCCATGAGAAAGTGGCAACCACCCGTATGATAACTGGAGAATTCCATATCCCATTTATCCCAGTAACCACCGCCTGGAATGGAATTCGGTCCATTGATGCCACCTGCCGTATCCAGAACATTCCAGATGGTATATCCCTGCCCATCATAAGAGCCTGTCCTGCCTCCGGTAACTTCGCCAACCATCAGCGTATTGCTTGTGCCGTCGATGATATCACGAATCTTGACGCGGGAATGATTAAACAGAACACCGTCACCGGCAACCGTCGGTCGGTAATTAGAAATATCGCAGAGCCAGTTCACGGAATCCGCAACCCCGGCCATGTTGGTTTTTCCAATATCGTCCTTACCTCCAGCTGGTCCTGGATTGGTAATGCCTCCCGTATGATTCGTGCGATCATCGCCCTGCGGATCACTCGGACATTGAAATGTTTGAACCTTGTAACCGCCCTGTTGTAAACCGCCATTGGGAGCAACATTGTAGTTGAGTGAAAAATTAAATCCGTTGTAAACATTCGCCAGATCAAGATAAGGCAGCAGATGCGTGCCCCAGGAAAATTTGGCCGGATTGCCTGGGATCGTTCCCGAGCAGCCGCCGCGAGGGAGCGAGCATCCAAAAGGAAACACGCCATGCGTCTCATGATAATTGTGAAATGCCAGTCCGACCTGCTTGAAATTGTTCTTACATGAAGAGCGACGGGCAGCCTCACGCGCCTGCTGCACGGCCGGCAATAATAAGGCGACTAATATGGCAATAATGGCAATCACCACCAGCAACTCAATCAGAGTAAAGCCACGATTCCTACCTTGTTTTTTATGAGCAGACATTTGCACTCCCGGAAAGATTAAAGATAAGTACACGAAAACAGCAACAGACCCAAAAACGCATCCCTCTATATAATTAACACTTACGTAATATTTCTGTATTAAAGCCCTCACAGGCCAGCACACTGTTTCCTCAGCATACCTATTTAATTTCTAATAACAAGAAATAATTTTACTTATATAGAATTTTATATCAACTGATTTTATCAATTTCGATTTTCAGGCGGATCTTGTCGGTTCACATCACCGGGATTGAAATTCGGAAACATGCCTTTGCATTGGGATCTGCTCGCCTCCCGGAGTTTCTCTTTGCAATGCCAAACTGCAATCGTGTATACTTCCTTCACACCCACAAATATACATCTGCATCATCCATTGCTTCAGACATGAACAATGGAAGGAAAAGGAAGCGGGGGAATGGCGATGGTATGTGCCTGTGATTCGGTAACAGGGAATGACGAGGGTTTATGGCACAGAGGGAGACTGCTTTCTCTCAGTGGATTTCTCCAGTTGAGTCTCTGCCTGATTCCCCTGACGGCAGCGGAACCAGAACAGCCAGAGACCAGTCGCCCCCCCGAAGTCATAACGCTGTATGAGCCGGGAAGGCTGGGCGGACATGGTGCCTCGCTGCATCGCGTCACGATTACAGGCACGGCGCGGAATACGGACGGTAAACCGCTCAAAGATGCTGACATTTATGTTGCCAGTCGAGGCTGGATTACCCCAGGCGATTTTGAACAGCTGCGCGGTCATACCCGCAGCGATGCGAACGGACATTATGAACTCAAAGACGTTCAACTGTTTGTCATCAACAATCGCGATCCCCACTCGCGACCCGACGAGAGTGACTTCATCGTCTTCGGCACGAAAGAGAATTATGGCCTCACCTGGCATCCTGCCCGCAATTATCGCCCCGCCGCGCGTCCTGAAAAAATCGATGGTCGGGATCGAAACAGTCACGCCGCGAGAAATGCCTTCTATCAGAATGAACCCATTGTCATCGATCTGCAGTTTGATGCGCCGGCAAAACTGAGAGGCGTCATCACCGACAAGCAGGGACATCCCCTGGCAAACGCGAAAGTGCAGTTGGGACACGTTGATCGCTCACTCACTCCCACTCCGAACAGAACAGGTTTCTGCCGATATCTCAAACAGGAAAACCCTTATTTAAAACAGATCGATTCATTCCTCAACTTTTCCGTAGTCCCTTCCTCAGTGCGTGAAACCTATACCGACGCACAAGGACGCTACGAATTCACACAACTCCGCCGCGACACCAGTTATGCAGCGAATATTGATCCGGGGCTTGAATTTGCTCCCTGGCAATTCACCCTGATGACGGCTGATCAATCTCGCACCTCCCCGGATACAGTCGCCACTGGTTATGATGGTGAATTGAACCATCAGTTTACTTCTCCCCGCGATGTCACTGTTCACGTTGTTCAAAGTGATTCAGGGCGACCGCTTTCAAATGTCCTGGTAACAGCACATCATATCGGAGAAGTACTACGCAGTGGCATCCAGGCACGCACAGACAGCCAGGGAAACGCACAGCTCAGGCTCATCCCCGATGAATACAAACTGGTGGCCGAGCCCAATCCGGACCAGCCCTTTCTGTATTTGAGCCAGCAGTATTTTGTTCCGAAACGAGAAGCTTCTGGAGGGAAAGACACCCCCAACGTCACTATGAAACTCAACCCGGCGGCGATTGTCAAACTGAAAGCCATCAATGCCAAAACGGGTGCCCCCATTCCGGGAGTCCGCTTCAATTACGAGACTTATGACGCGGGAGAACAGACCCCGGTCTCCACACAGACCGTTTATGTCGATTATCCTTTTACAAACGCTGCCGGAGAAATCCAGGCTTTCATGGAACCGGGCATGCGACGTTTTGTTGTCACCGAACCGTTCTCGCTGGCACAGGCAGAAGGCAGTCGCTCTGAACGCGTCAAACTAACAGCGGGTCAGGTCACGGAAGTCACAGTCAAATTGACGCCAGCAGATTTTCTGCCCACACATCTGGTCGCCAGCGAGATACAGCCTCGTAAAAATTCGCTCTACGCTCCCGAGATTCAGAAGAAGTGGCACATTCAGTCAGAACTGCTGCGGCTCACTCCCCTGCGGATCACCACACGCAAAGCCTCAATCTATCGAGGCTCCGTGGATACAGATAACCTGCTCAAAGATTTACGCGCACTGGATCCTTACGAAGTTCCCGATATCAAAGCGTTGCTTAACAGGTATTACTCTGGTGAAACAGCCTGGAACAAACAGGTGCTCACAGCCCATGGCACTCTCAAACATGAAGCCCGCTATACGAACACAGATTCAAAGCCCCCACATTACTTCAATCTGTCAGGTCAGCCGTTGCCCAGTATCACCAGCATGACCGACGGCTGGAAAACCATTCACCACCAGAGCATGAGTAATCAGGCACGGATTAACCCGATCAGAAAAGGAAAAATCCATTTCCATGTTGAATCTCCCTACGATATATGCGACTGGCCTTCCCTGCGCAATCGGATTCCTGCCCCGCCCAACAGCAAAAAACCCGAGGCCGATATTCGCCGCGAAGGACAGAGAATCTTTTATAGTGGAGAAAGCGAGAAAACCGTTTACCGTCGCGTGCTGGATGAGGAAACCGGTTTTATTTTCGAAACGTTTCACGGGTCCCCGTCTCATCAGTTCGAACAAGTCAAACTGTCCTTCGCCCCGAAGACGCTGGCCAACGGCCTGATCCTGCCTGGAATGCATATCAACTGGAAGACGTATCAGGGAAAATTACAGCACCTGGATGCAACTCTGATCGAAAAGGCAGAAATCCTCTCGCCGGTTCCCGTCGACGCCTTTTCGATTGCCTTGCCCGCGGGAGTGGAGGTCGTTGATTCCCGCCACCTGCCTGACAATATCAGCTATATCGCAGGCAATCATGCTTCTAAGAAGATCTTGTATGGACCGGTCAGCGATTTCGCCGCTTACCTGCTACGGAATCCCTACTACAGCCACGAAATGGAAACGGAGCCGCAACTCGGCAGACACACCCCCACTCTGGAACCAGCACTCTGGTTGACGGCGGAAGGAAAATCAGCAGCACCCATCTTAAATGGAAAAGTAGCTCTGATTCACTTCTGGGGAACCCGGAATGCCAACAGCCTGGACCAGTTGTCTGAAATGAAAACCGCATATAAAAAATATGTAGATCAACCTGTGGTTCTCATCGGCCTGCATGACTCCTTTACCTCAACCTCTCAACTGCAGGCTGTTGCGGAACAGCAGGACCTGAAATACATACTGGCCATTGATCAACGTCCTGAAGAAGCAGGCTGGTTCGGCAAAACCATGCAGCACTTTCGCATACGAGCCTTGCCCCAGGCTGCAGTCATTGATCAACAGGGGAATCTGACTTTCATCGGCGATCTTCCACAGGCTCTGCAGAAAGTAGAGCAGCTGCTGGAACGCGATTGAGCGCACTACCAGATTCTATAGCACATCACAATGAACCATAGCGTCTTTCAATTTATTATACCTGGTCCTGATGACCCTGGAGACGCTACAGTAAAACTGCACAAAGTCTAATTGAAGTGACTTCGAGGAGATCTGGAATGATTCAACTTTTCACCACTGGGATGGGATCGCTCATCAACTTTCAAAGAACAATATACCTGCTGGCAGGACTGAATCTGGTTTTCTGCTTTTCCTCTCATCTTGCGGCTGCAGAGCAATATAACCCGAAGAAGATTTCCATAAATCAAGTGGCCCTGGCTCCTGAAAAAGTCAAAACAGAAAACTCCCGGCAGCAGCAGCCACCGGCTTCACGGCCACCAGAAGTCGAAATTCTAAGATCGTTAGAGGATGGAGCCGGGCACGGCACTGAATTACATCGAGTCACAATCACGGGAACCGCTCGAAATACGGCGGGAGAGCCAGTCAAAAACGCTGAGATTTATATAGGGACCTCTGCCAGCCACCACCCCAGTAATTTTGAATTATTGCGAGGTCAGACTCGCACAGATGAAACTGGATATTATGAACTGAAAGATATCCAGTTGCTCGTCAACCGAGAGCGGCCTAACCCGATCCCCAGGCAGGCGGAAGGAGGCTTTGTGGTGTTTGGTACCTGTAATGGATATGGCTTCACCTGGCACGCAACATGCCAGTATCGTCCCGACGTACGACCGCAGGGAACAGAACTGGGAGATAAAAACGCTAACGTGACGGACCAGGCGTTTTACAAGGGGGAACCAATTAAAGTGGATCTGCTGTTTGAACCTCCCGCTCAAATCAAAGGTCGCATCACAGACAAACAGGGGAATCCCCTGGCCAATACTAAAGTCCAACTGGGGCTGGTCGATAGCCTGCGCAACCCCAATAGCTCAGGAATCCGTTCCTGTCGTTTTCTCGGAAATGAAAATCAACCCGTCGGTAAACCTGTTACCTTTGCTGCAGTTCATATGCTCCCTGCAGAATTCCGGGAAACCAGGACCGATGCGGAAGGCTATTACGAATTAACCGGGCTTCGTCGTGATACCAGCTATCTGACAAACATTGACCCCGGTCCCACTTTCACCCCCTGGCAGCTTCGACTGGCAACTACCGGGGAACAGAAGATCGATAACAGTAGAACAATCTACGTGGAATATGACGGTATTTTAAACAAAGAGTTCGATGCACCTCGACAGATCACAGTGCAGGTCGTTGAGGAAAAAACAGGAAGGCCTGTTGCGGATGTACTGGTGACAGCCTCTCCCCTTCGCCAGATTCGACGAGGCGGACTGCAGGCACGTTCGGACAGCCAGGGGAATGCCTTGCTGCAACTCGGAACAGGCGAATATACGCTCATCGCAGAGCCAACTCCGATTCAACCTTTTTGCTTTCAGGAGCAGAAGATTTCAATCCCGGAAGATCCAGGTGAAGTACAGCTGACGCTCAAATTAAAATCCGCGGCGATTGTGAAACTCAAAACCGTCAATGCAGAAACCGGGAAACCGATTTCCGGCATACGCTTTCTCTATGAAACCGATTCATCCAGCCAGCAGTTTCCGCTTTCCACCCAAACCGTTTTCATTGACTACCCTCAAACCAACTCAGCCGGTGAACTGCAGGCATTTGTTGCTCCCGGCAGGAAACGGTTTATTGTCGCGGAACCGCTCACGCTGGCACAGGCGGAAAACAGTCGTGGAGCGATTTTGGATCTTACCGGAGGCGAAGTTGTCGAAGTCGTGTTCAAGCTGACTCCACCTCAGTTTCTGCCTGACCACGTATTTGCGGGTGAACCAGAGCCCGACCAGGACTCTATCTACACTCCAGACCTGCAACTTAAATGGCATCATCAATCTGAATTACTCCGAAATTCTAATCTGCAGATTGCCACGCAATATACTCTGATCGTTCGAAAACCGATCGACCCTGACTCGCTACTGAAAGATCTGCGTGCCCTGGATTCTTACCAGTTGCCTGAGATTGAAAAACTGCTGAAGCAACACCAGGTGGAAAATGTGAACTGGTCTAAGAAACGGTTAACAGCCCAGGGAAAGATTTATCGGGAGGAAAACTATTATTCGCCTGAAGTCACTCCAACGATACTCTCCAGTCGAGACGGAACTCCATTGCCCCAATCCATCAACCTGACGGATGGCTGGAACACCCAGAGATATAATATCAACAACAGTCAGGCAAACATCTCTCGCCATAGTATGATTCACATCGATTCGCCGTACGATCTCTGTAACTGGCCCGCTCTCCGGCGTCGGCATACTGAATCCGGTGAAACAGAAAAGCCTGAATTTAATATTCACCAGAAAGGCCAGCGGACCATTTATGAAATCAAGTCAGAGCGGTATTCCCAACGTCGTGTCTGCGATCAGGAGACTGGCTTCATCTTTGAGGACTCCACTGATATTCGTTCATCCAACTATCAACGTGTCTCGCTATCTTTTGCACCTCAAAAATACGCAAACGGGCTGATACTACCACGCATGTTTCTCAGTTGGACCACTTCAAACGGTAAACTGCGTCTTCTGAGAATATTTAAAATTGAAAAAGTCGAAATCCCCCTTCAACTGGCTGCAGACGCTTTCTCCATTCCATTACTGCCGGGAACAATGATTGTCGATTCTCGTCACATTACACGTAATGCATCCCGATCAAGGCCCGTACGAAGAATTCAGTCTGTCCTGAATGGACCTGTGAGTGACTTCGCTGCCTATATGCAACGTCATCCTCCCCGGATCCCCAAACAGGAAAGTATTATCGAATATGGAAAACCGGCCCCCGAGTTAAAAGTATCACGATGGTTCACTTCAAATGGGGAGACTGAAGCACCCGACTTAAAAGATAAAGTCGTACTCATCGAATTCTGGGGAACTCGCTGTGGCCCCTGCATTGCACAACTGCCTGAAGTCCGCACCGCTGCCCGCTACTATGCTGACGCCCCCCTTGTTCTCATCGGTATACATGACAGTTATGCTTCTGTTTCTGACTTACAGAAATTTGCAAAGAAAGAAAACATCAATTATCAACTCGCCATCGACCAGCCATCAACCGAGAAAGGCTGGTTTGGTCAGACCATGCTCAATTTCGGTGTCCGTGGCATCCCCCATGCTGCGGTCATCGACCAGCAGGGAAACCTCTCCTATGTAGGATATTTTTCAGAAGCGCTGCGCACCGTGGATCGTCTGCTCAAAAAGGGCGAACAGAAATAATCTAACGGTGACATGACCTTACCCGGGAATCATGTGGCGTGATGTGCATGAAGCCGACATACAGGTCCGGTAGATTTCATGTAACCTTCAACTGATTTCGCAATTTCTCATCCCGATTCGAGTCGATACAGAGCCATTCTGTCGTTCTGGTTTTTTCTCGATTGATCCCGGTTGACAATCCATTTCTGACGAATAAGATCGCACCGAAGGTAAGTGCTATGGCATGGATGCCTTTACAAATTATCTCACTGAGATCGAGTAAGCCGACAGGACGTCGCCACTTGCCTCGATATCTACCATCGGTGAACCAGGCTTCAATCGAAATCGGAATCGCGAGAGGATCGGATTCAGATTTCACATTTGGGAAAGGAAACCCAGAATGCTTGTGTTATCACGCCGCGCAGATCAGAAAATTGTGTTCCCCTCAATCGGTGTCACAGTCAAACTGCTCAAAATCAATCGGGGAGTCGCTAAAGTCGGAATTGACGCCCCACGCGATCTTCAGATTCTTCGTGAAGAAATCCCTCACACCAAATTACCATCGCCGCATGCTGATGCCTCGGCTGGTTCGACCAGGGCTTCAGACCGCCATGAATTACGAAACCGTTTGAATGCAGCCAAACTGGGCGTGCATCTCGCACGTCGTCAACTTCATTCCGGCGATACTGAGAAAGCAGCTGATACACTCGACTTCGTGATCGACGGCTTTCGCAAAGCAGACGATCTGATGTACGCCATGCAGACCCGACGCCAATCAGCCCTGCTGGTAGATGACGACTGCAACGAACGAGAACTGCTGGCAGCATATCTGAAAACATTCGGCTTTCAGGTTGAGACAGTGGGCAATGGATCGGAAGCGTTAGCTTACCTGGAAAACCATGCATTACCTGATGTCGTCCTGATGGATATGGTGATGCCTGTCTGCGATGGTGCCACTGCGATCAAGTCGATTCGCGAGACTCCTAAAATGCGGGAACTGAAAGTCTTTGGAGTCAGTGGCACAGAACCGAGAGACTCTGGTGTGTCAGTCGGTCCTGCAGGCGTGGATGGCTGGTTCATGAAACCCCTCGATCCGGAAGAACTGCTGGGCTGTATCCGGTCTGCCAATCTTTCCGCATCGGTCACACTCTAACCTGGTGGAGTGGCATTTTAAATTTTGGGTTGATAGCTATCACGAGCGTGCGACAACGGAGCACGTAAACAACAACCCCAACCCTCAACTTATATATAGGCAAAGCACTGGCAACGCTCTTGAAAGCGAGCCGGAAATCAACGCAGGGAACAGGGAACCTGCGTCTCAGGGATCCTGAAGTTGTGCGATAATCCGCGTGGATTCAATCCTGATCGCTGTCTTTGTCTTCATCGTCTGGTGTCCCCTGCAGAAGACTTAGCAGTCGATCCAGATTGAGCGGTTTGACCAGGTACTCGTTGAAACCTGCCTGACAGGCCTCCTCGATGTCGTCGGTCTGACCATAGCCGGTGAGCGCAATCAGAAATATTTCCTCACCCAGTTTGCTCCTCACCTGACGGGCAATATCGTAGCCATGCATGATTGGCAAGCCGAGATCAATCACCGCGGCATCAGGGGGAGACTGCAATATCGCCCGCAAACCTGCTTCACCATCTTCGGCTGTCCTCACATCGTAGCCTTCTACCTTCAACAGTGATTGTAACATCTCACGATTGTCCTGCTGATCTTCGATGACGACTACCTGCTCAATTTTTTTATACGGTTTCTGCTTGAGCGTTTTTGAACCGCCGGGAAGTTGGACCTCGGATTCGACTTCCTCATCCACCGTTTTTTTCGGACTACCGGAAAGTAAAGGGAGCCAGATAGTAAACTCACTCCCCTTTCCGATCCCCTCGCTTTTCACCTGAATCCGACCATCGTGGCCATCAATGATAAATTTGACCAGCGACAGCCCCACGCCCATGCCGCCATCATGATGGACCCGCGTTTGATGCGACTGTTTGAAGGGTTCGAAAATGGTTTTCATCATCTCCTCGGAAATCCCTTCCCCTTCATCAGATAACTGCAACAAGGCGGAATCACCTTCGGACGAGACTTTCAACCTGATTTCTCCATTCGGATTCGAATACTTGATCGCATTGTCCAGCAGATTAATGATGACCTGTCGCAGGCGATCAGGATCTCCATAAACGGGAAACGGCCCCTGATCCAGTTCCACGACCAGGTTCTGTCCCTGACGATCAATCAGAGGCTGCATGGATTCAATTGCTTCCTGTATGGAATTGCGCAGGTTCATTCTCTGTCGGCGCAGCTCCAGTTTGTCCTGCGTCATCCGTGAAACATCCAGCAAATCATCCAGCAGATGAGCCATGTGGGCAGCCTGCCTTAAGATCACCGAGATTGTCTTCTTGACGACCTCCGGATCATTCTGCTTTGTGCTCAGTAAATGCGATGCACTATAGACCGCGCTGATCGGGTTGCGCAATTCGTGCGACAACATGGCCAGGAACTGCTCTCGATTTTTCACCGCCTTTGAAAGGGAATGCTGGGCCTGCTTAATGACGTTGATGTCAATTAATGTCAGCACCACCCCTTTCATTTCCCGCTTTGAGCGGTAGGGCAGGACACGCATATACATCCAGCGACCTGTATGATCCTGAACCTCTTCCTCCAGGACTTCTCCGGTCTTCAGCACACCACGGATGTCACGAATCAGCCCTGGCCGATCAATATGATGCGCAAAACTGTCAATACATCGCCCTGTATCCTGGGACATCAGTTTAAACACCTGACCGATTTGCGGCGTAAATTTACGAATACACAGCTCCTGGTCCAGAAAGATGGTCGCCACGTCGGTGCTCTCCATCAGGCTGTCCATATCCGAAGTCATATCCGTCAGATCATTGATCTTATTCTGGTATTCTGCATTGACCGTGTATAACTCTTCATTGACGGAATGCAATTCCTCATTGGTACTTTGAAGTTCCTCGTTGGAGGCAATCAGCTCTTCATTAGCCGCCTGCAGTTCTTCATTGGACGTCTCCAGCTCTTCCACCGTGGCCTGAAGATTCTCCTTGCTGTGTTGCAGTTCGATTTCAAGAGTATTGATTCGATCCTGTGAAAGACGCTGCGAACCAATCTCTTCCGCCGAGACTTCCTGGACGGGCTGTTGTGTACTACTCGTAACACCCATGCGTTGAAATGTCACCAGTAACTGCTGACTACTGGCATGTTTGTTTTCCACGGGCTCGACCGTGACGTTATAAATCCCCTCTGCACTTCCTGAATTGACTCGCAGACCTCGATAACGCACCGGGACCAGTTCATTTTTAGTGCTCTGAATGGCTCCCAGCAGGGCCGTCCGTAAATCATCTTCAAACAGATCCAGCACATCATGGCTCGGGCGACCTTTGCGGATCTTCATGAACTGCTCGGCCTCACCAAAGACATGCAGTAATTCGTGTCGATCATTAAACAGGATCGCCGCCGGCATATGATTCGCCAGAACCCAGTCATAAGCCCCCATCAGACTGGCATCCGGCAGGTCTCGTGACTTCAGTGGATTGCCGTTTCCCTGCATGCCATCAATTTTGGTGGAGGTCAGATGGGTGTGCGTCAAAGGACCTCGAATGTCCGCCGGCAAACGGATATCCCGCCGCTTATGATACAGCTTCCAGTGACCATCAATCACATCGAATTCATCGATCAGTTCTCCCGGGGATTCACTGGGCCCCAGCAGCAGAATCCCCCCGGTTTTCAATCCAAAATGAAACAGCGACAATGCCCGTTTCTGTGCGCGGGGCTGAAAGTAGATCAGCAGGTTTCGGCAGGAAATCAGATCCAGTTTTGTAAAGGGGGCATCCCGCAACACGTTATGCGGGGCAAAGACGATCATTTTACGCAGATCCGGATCCACGGCAAAACCGTTCCGGGTCCGCATGAAATAACGATTGAGACGCGACTCGGACACCTCTTTAAAAGACTCTTCCTTGTACTTCCCCGCTCCTGCCAGTTCTAATGATGCCTTATGCACATCCGTTGCAAAAATCTTGACATTCACCGGGCGATTCAACGCTTCCAGTTGCTCATGAAACAGGATCGCCAGTGAATAAGCTTCTTCCCCGGTTGCACAGCCGGCGACCCAGATGCGAATTTCTTCATCCCGCCCCCGCTTGCTGATGATATCCGGGATGATTGTTTTCTCCAGCTTTTCGTAGGCTTCCGGGTCCCGAAAAAACCGTGTGACTCCGATCAGCAGATCCAGGTACAGCGAATTCAATTCCTGCGGATCGCTGCGAAGATGTTCTGCGTATTCATTAATGGAATCGAACTGCTGCATCAGCAGTCGACGCTGAATCCGCCGGCCCACGGTACTCGCTTTATAGTGGGAAAAATCGATACCATATTCACTGTGCAACAAACCGAAGATCAGCTCCACGCCTTCATCAATCGGCTTCATCTTCGTGGAGTCTGAATTGCCACTTCCATCTTTAAACGTCACATGCTGCAGGATCGCATCGGAAATTTCACCGGGTTTCAGAATCAGATCCACCACTCCCGTTTCTCGCGCGGAAAGGGGCATTCCATCGAACTTCGCTGTTTCGGCACTTTCACAGATCACCAGGCCACCGGCTTCATGCACATTGCGAATTCCCCGCGATCCGTCGCTGCCACTGCCGGAGAGAACCACCGCGATTGCCTGTGCTCCCGCTTCCTGTGCCAGGGAACGAAAAAAATGATCGATGGGTAACGTCAGCGTTTCTTTTGGCTCTTTATCACGCAAGCGGAAACGACCATCGGCGAGAATCGCTTCTTTCTTCGGGGGGATCAGGTAAATCCGATCCGGCGAAATTGCCAGGCCATCTTCCGCCTGCTGAATGGGGATCTGCGTGCGGCGGGCCAGCAGTTCATCCATTACACTCTTGAAATCGGGAGACAGATGCTGCACTACCACAAAAGCCATCCCGCTGTCGACCGGGACTTTTGCAAATAATTCTTCGAGCGACTCCAGACCGCCTGCCGAAGCGCCTACACCGACAATGGGAAATCCGAGAGTTTCATTGATTGGTTTCGCATCCCTGACACCCTCTTCCAGCCTGGAACTGTCTTCGATATCCATAACCTCTGTCCCATCTCTCTGAGTCGATGATATAAACCCGCTCTGTTATGATTGTTACACTGACTCCCCAAGCGTCAAGCCGACCATTTGTCATGTAAATATTCTGATTCATTCAGCAAATCAGATCATTTCCACATATAGCAGGCCAATCTGTCGGATCGTTATGCAGTTTTGTCGCACCCGTAGAGAGAAAGCCCCTTCGATTCAGTTTAGTCCCTGTATTCAGCACTGCACCGTATCCTGATTTTGCGAACAACCAGAGTCTGATCACGACAATGAGACTGGCCGTTTTACGGGAATATGTCCAAAGCCATTTGGACCGAATACATTCGTTCGAGAAACACGAAGGTCAAATGCGATGCGTTCTAAGATGTCACCGCGGAACTGATTTCTCTCTGTTCTCATACCTCACAGGTGCAACAACGCACTGAGATTTCATGCAAGTGCAACATTCCGCTGATCATGAAACAACCGAACAGGAACTGGAATGCAACCGTTGACTTAACACGATTCTGTAACAGAATCCCGTTCCGCAGGATTTGTCGCTTCTACTTAAATAGTGTAGACTGCGTGCAGAATCCCGGGAGAGTGCCTCGTTTTTCACTCCGGGATGACAGCGAACACCAGACGAAATTAACTGTTTATCAGCCGGAAACAGATCCCCGCGCATCTGAATTCCGTTGAATGGAATGGATACAATCAGATGAATCAGCCGGATGAACCAACAGAAAACCTGGCAGTCGAACAGCCTGATGCCTGGGAACAGCTGGAGCAGATCGTCGCCGCCGGAGACCCGGATGCCGCCCATACGTTTCTGAAGGAACTCCCTCCCGGCGAAGATGCGCGAATCATGGCGCAGCTGTCGGAGACGGAGCAGCATGAGTTTATCGCTTTGCTGGATGATGAAAACGCCGCACGGCTGATGGAGTCGCTGCCGGAGATGCAGGCCGGTCAACTGCTTTCCAGCTTGCCTCCCGAACAGGCCGCTCACATCTTTGACGAGATGAACAGTGACGAGCAGGTCGACCTGCTGGATCAGCTCACCGAAGCCCAGTCGGAAGCCATCCTGGAAGAGATGGATCCGGAAGAAGCCGAGAACGTTCGTTTTCTGTCCAAGTACAATCGGCTTTGTGCCGGGGGCTTGATGATCACCGAACTGCTCTCCTTCCAGGAGACGGAAACGGTGGACGATGTCGTTTCCGATCTCCGTAAGAATGCCGAGAAGTACGCCGAGTACAACGTGCAATATATTTATGTCATCAACGCCGATCTGCAACTGGTGGGCGTACTGCGACTCCGCGATCTGCTGATGGCACCGCCGGGCCGCAAGCTTTCCAGAATGATGATCGCCAATCCACACAGTTTTCCCGATATGACCCCGCTTCAGGACCTGTTGCATTTTTTCGATGCCCACCCGCTGTTTGGTCTGCCTGTCGTCGATGAAAACAAGGTCCTGGTCGGCGTCGTCCGTCGCGAAGATGTCGAAGCCGCCAGCGAAGAACTGGCTGGAAAAACGTTCCTGCGATTCGCGGGGATTATGGGCGGGGAAGAACTCCGCAGTCTGCCTCTCAAAACGCGCAGCGCGCGGCGTCTGTCGTGGCTCAGTATTAATATCCTGTTGAATATCGTCGCCGCGAGTATCATCGCCATGTACGAAGAGACGCTCTCCAGCGTGATCGCGCTGGCGGTGTTCCTGCCCATCGTATCCGACATGAGTGGCTGCAGCGGTAACCAGGCCATCGCGGTCAGCACGCGCGAACTCGTGCTCGGCGTCATTCGCCCCAGCGACTGGCTGCACGTCTTCCGCAAGGAATTCGGACTGGGAATTGTCAACGGCCTCGCACTCGGCATTTTACTGGGAGGGGTCGCTTATATCTGGAAAGGCAATGCCTACCTGGGCCTGGTCATCGGCGGCGCGCTGGCGTTAAACACGCTGATGGCGGTCTGCCTGGGTGCGTTGATTCCCCTGCTGCTGAAAGGCTTCAAAATGGATCCCGCCCTCGCCTCCGGCCCGATCCTGACCACCCTCACCGACATGTGCGGCTTCTTCCTCGTCCTCTCCTTCGCCCAGGCCCTGCTCCCCTGGCTGATTTGAGAAGCAGAAGAAAGGCTGAATACAAGCAAGTCGGAAGAAATCCCGATCACAATCTCAACATCCAGAAAGATTTGTTTTTCGTTCTGAGTCCAGATAAAATTTGTTCTGTTGTTCTGAATGTTCTCGAGAACATAACGAATCCAAAACATCGCGGTTTTAAATCTGGATCACCAGTGTGAACGAAGAAGTCCGGAAAGCCATTCAGGAATTGAACGATCGCAATCAGCGGATCACAGAAATCCTGGATCTGCTGGGAACCCGTTTCAGCAATTCCGAAGCTGAAGTTGATCACATCCGTAAGTTGACCAGGAGCCTGCTGATCGATCTGGAAATAGACGCCAAAGCAGGTAAAGCGGTTCGGCGTCCCAATGGCATTCCCAATCCATGCCGGGAAGATTTTGTTCCTCCCGCCTACCAGGCATATTGGGTCCTGTATTTTCAACTCGATCTGGAAAAGCACCCTATTGAAAACAACTGGCCCGAAGCCCTCTCCATGGCCCAAATTTTTCTTGAGAGCGAACTGATGTTCCTGGAGCACCGCAACCAGGGTTCATAAACAGCAGAGAAAAAGAGCCGCCGAGGAGAGTCGAACTCCTGACCTGCGCATTACGAATGGATGAAGACGCGCCAACTATAAACCAACCAGACACCAACCGCTAATTATACAGGCGTTTGGTGTCTTTTCTTTTTGTCCGGCTGACTGTTAATGAGTGGTTGATTGGCATTTGGATGCGGGTGCAGGTGACGTTTTTGGAGACACTCACTATTCACACAACTATTTTAATTATTGAATGCCGATTTTCTTCAGACAGAATATCATTCCCAGGTAAAATCCGACCATCACCACAGTCGAAATCCCGAAGCTCGCACTAAAGCCGACGCCTTTTTTCAATAGGATCGGCAGTAAAACAAAGAAGGAGAGCGAAGGCAGGACCAGCCAGAAGATATTTCGGGACAGTTCAGAGACTTTGTCAGTATTCCCCGTATCGATGTAGAGCCAGATCATGCCCAGGAAGGAGACCAGCGGCAGAGAAGCGAGGGCACCGCCTACTAGAGAACTGCGTTTGGAGATTTCGGATACCGCGACCACCAGTAACGCTGTTAAAGCAATCTTAAAAAAATAATACATGGCCTGCTATCCCCTTTCAGTTGTTGATGCGTGGCGCTCAAGTCCTTCTGTGCCCCCTCTGGCCACCGCTAGAGTGATTTACAAAAGCGATGACCAGCCAGGAGACCAGATACTTACGGGGCAAATTATTCCTGGAACTCGCCCTGTGAGGGTTTACCATCAATTTCGCCCAGCACGGTTCCGGCAAAGTCAGCGACATTGCCAATCCCGGGGTCAGTTCCGACAAATTTGGCAGCTTTCCCATCTGTCGGATCCTGAGGGACCATTTTCACGGTCATCGCAGGCACTACTTTTCCTTCTGCGGTCTTTGTTTCCTTGATCGACAGTGTCAGCTCTTTCGCGGCAACCGGTGCAGGAGATTTCTCATCTGCTCCCAGAAAGAGAATCGTACATTCATGCCTGGGGTGATCGACTGTGAATTCCGCATGGTACTTACCCAGATCAAAGACGACCCCGCCATTCGGGCCGGTCCCATGCGAATGAGCATCGGCATGGCTCTCTTCTGTCTGTGCTGCTGGCGGTGGAGTTGTCTCCTTCGAAGCAGAGTCTGTGCTGCCTTTATCTGCACAGCCTGTCACAAACAGAGCAGCAAACAGTAAGCCAGAGATTTTCAAGTTCTTCATTTTGTTTTCCTTTTCTTCTTCAGAGAAATCAATCAAGAGTTTTGTTGTGAAGCAGCCAGCAGCAGTTCTTCGTCAGAACATTCACTGCGGACCAGTCGTTCGGCGTCCTTGCCCGAGAATTTCCAGAACAGTCCGGGGTGGATAAAAAATTCACAGAAAGTAGAGGTCACCAGTCCTCCCAGGATGACGGTCGCTACCGGGTAGAGTATTTCCAGTCCCGGTTTATTGCCACCAACCACCAGCGGGATGAGTGCGATCCCGGCTGTCAATGCAGTCATCAGCACCGGAGCTAACCTCTCCAGGCTGCCCCGCAGTACCATTTCGGGTGAGAATGCTTCGCCTTCTGCTTCCATTAAATGGAAATAATGTGTTACCAGCAGAATACCGTTACGGACGGCAATGCCGCCCAGCGACACAAAGCCGACCATGCTGGCAACCGTGAGAGTCTGGTCTGTTATGACCAGCGCGAAGACCCCTCCAATGAAAGCCATGGGTATGGCATTCAGGATCTGAAACGTGATCCGGGCAGAGGGATAGAGCATCATCAGTACAATAAAGATACCGGCAACAGAGACGGCAGCCAGAATCGTAATCAGGAGTGTGGCAGAACGCTGTGCTTCAAACTGCCCCCCGAACTCCACAAAATAGCCGGTGGGCAAGTTAACCTGTTCACGCACCTGTTTTTCAATCTCAACCACGGTGCTGGCCAGATCGCGTCCTGATACATTACAGCGGATTGTTTGTCGCCTGCGGACATTTTCGCGGTTGATCAGATTGGGTCCACTGGCGGAAGCAGGGAAGTCTGCCAGTTCCCGCAAACGGATCTGTCCTCTGTTATCGGGAAGTTCGAGTCGCAACTCCCCCAGATTATACGGGTCAGATCGATACGGTTCGTCGAGTTTGATGACCAGGTCGAATCGCCGCTGTCCCTCCAGTACCTGCGAGACCGCTTCCCCCTTTAATGCGGTCTCCACAAAATCAGCAACATATTCGCGACTCAGCCCAAAGAAGGCCAGCTCGTCCGGCCTCAGAACGACATGCAGTTCATCGACCCGTTCCTGGGGATCGATAATGGGCGGTGTCACACCGGGAATGTCGGTGATCGCATCGCGGACGTCTCCTGCCAGATCGCGGAGTTTATCCAGATCGTCTCCATACAGCTTGATTCCGACCTGTGCTTTGACTCCGGACAGCATATGACTGATGAGGTGAGACAGCGGCTGTTCCGCTTCAATCCCCACTCCGGGGACATTCGTTTTCAGATCGGAGAGCAGCGTCTCCAGAAATTTGTCCCGCTGGTAATCTGCCTCCGGATTCATTGTCAGGATATATTCTCCGACGTTGACCGGTTGGGCATGCTCATCACGTTCAGCACGACCGGTGCGGCGGAAAAAGTGTAAAATCGGACCGCTGGGATTGTTCTTTGACTTCTGCATTTTCACCAGTTGGGCATCGATCAGTGAAGACGCTTCATTTGAAGCTTTCAACGAAGATCCTCCCGGCAGGGTAACGTTGATCTGCACACTGCCTTCATCGAATTTCGGAAGAAAGTCTGCTCCCAGTTTGGAGAGTTCCCAGACACTGACGCCAACCAGGGCCCAGGTCAGAATCAGTAAGACTCCTGCCCGCCGCATACTGAACCGGATCAGAAAACCGGCGCCCCATTTCAGTATTCGCAACAGACGCCCATCCTGATGATCGTGGGTAGCTTTGGCCTGGGGCAGCAGGTAATAGGACAGCACGGGTGTCACACTCAGCGAGACCAGCAGAGATGCCAGGATGGAAACAATATAGGCCACTCCCAAAGGGACAAACAGACGCCCTTCCACTCCCGATAAGGCAAACAGGGGCATGAAAGCGAGCACTACTACTGCGGTTCCAAAGATAATCGCAGAACGGATTTCCCGGCTGGCGTCAAAAACGACAACAATGGCAGGTTTCGGATCAGGACTTAAGTTGTTTTCTCCCAGGCGGCGAAAAATATTTTCTACGTCTACAATCGCATCGTCGACGAGTTCACCAATGGCGACCGCAATTCCTCCCAGAGTCATCACATTGATCGAGAGTTCGACGCCCGTGATCAGACCGACGATCCGGAAAACGAGAGTTGTGATAACCAGCGATAAAGGGATGGCCGTCAGTGTGATGAACGTCGTACGCAGATTCAGCAGAAACAGGAACAGCACGATCACCACGAGCACAGCACCAATCACCAGGGCTTCTTCGACATAGTAAATGCCCCGGTCAATAAAGCTTTTGAGTTTGAACAGCTTCGTATTGATGACGATGTCAGCGGGCAGTGACACCTCCGCATCCTGTAACGCAGCCATCACGTCGTCAGTCAGTTTTCTGGTGTCTGCGTGGGGCTGTTTGACAATCGTAATGACGACTCCTGCCTGTCCATCAATACTCGCATCACCCCGTTTCGGAGCAGGTCCTTCTTCGATTCGCGCCACGTCATTCAGCAATACGGCACGATCCCCGTTCATTTTGACGGGAGCCTTGCGCAATTCTTCCAGCACATCATTCGTCAGCGCCCCCAAGCGTCCAATGACCCTTACCGGACGTTCTGTCTGGCCGCTAAGGATAAATCCGCCACTGGTATTCAGATTGTTTGCCTGGACCGCAGCCTCTACCTGCTGCAGCGAAACGTTATATTCCTGCAGCTTGATGGGGTCTACCAGAACCTGATACTGTTTTTCATCGCCTCCCATGACTATGACTTCTGCAATGCCGCTCAATTTGAGTAATCGCGGTCTGATGAGCCAGTCTGCCGTGGTACGCAGGTCCATCCGTTCTTCCAGGGGAGTCGGGAACACGACGTCATAGGATCGTTTATTCCAGACAAATGAAACCTGCCTGCCGAGATCTGCCGGTTCCCAATCTGGATTCTGAACCTGCACTTTCTGCCACAAGTCGGGATCGTTGCGATTCACTGGATTCCAGACAGTCAGGACAGGCTTTCCCTCTTTACCGGTACGTTCCGCCAATAAGCCTGTCTGTCCAATCGGCGTCAGCGTTCCTCCTTGCGGTCCTTTGCGACGATGAACTCCTACATGTAGAATCTGCCCCATAATGGAGGCCTGGGGAGTCATGATCGGGCGGATGCCCGGTGGCATGGGGACGTTTGCCAGGCGTTCCGAGACAATCTGCCGGGCATAGCGTGGTTCAGTCTGCCAGCTGAACTCAATATAAATGACGTTCATGCCCTGGCTGGACTGGCTGCGAACATCTTCGACTCCGTTTGCTCCCAGGATGGCTGTTTCGATGGGATAAGTGATCAGGGTTTCGACCTCTTCCGACGACATGCCGGGGCACTCTGTCAGAATAACGACGCGCGGGCGATCAAGATCGGGAAAAACGTCGATGGGCAATGTGGTGGTCAGGTAACCGCCGTATGCCAGGATGACAATACAGGCAGCCAGCACCAGGCTGCGATGGGTCAACGAAAGTCGGATAATGGAATTAAGCACGGCGTTCCCCTATTTCCCTTCATCTTCGTTTTTATGAAGACTGCCGTCCGCGTGGATGTGGTAGCCTTCCGGCAGGTCATCCCCGGAAGATGATTTCAGCATGCGGTTCAACTGTTCGGCAGATCCCTGGACAACAAACGAACCGGGAGTGAGCGAGCCATCATTGGCAATAACGGTATGCCGTCGATCTCGCTCCAGCACCCGTACCGGTTTCCGATTGAAGGTGTTGACATTCTGGGTGAAGACATAGGCCTCTGCGCCTTCCCGGGCAACGGCGTCTGCCGGAAGAACGAATACGTTGTCCAGTTTTTCTATACGTATCAACAGACGGACTTTCTGACCGGGACGAAAACGCCAGAGAACCTGAGTCTGTCCATCCTGATTCACAACGCGGGACTGATTTTCCAATGGCATGCGGAATGAAAAAGTACGATTTACCGGATCGATCACATTCGAGAGGTATTGAATCGGAAACCGCTGATTGACGGCGGGCCAGTCAGAAGAAGCGTGTTCCTGGAAGTCGACTTCAACCAGCCATCCTTCTTCCACACTTCGTTCCAGCAGTTGCGTTTCATCCCGAAATGCACGCCCTTCGATCGCTAACATCCGATGGTTTGCCAACAGACACAACATCTGGCCTGTTCTGACCTGCTGTCCCAGATCAACCTTGCACTCCTGGACCTCGAAGGTCAGAGACTCTTCCCGTTTGACTGTATCCCCTGTTGACTGCATCTCGACAGAAGCTTTCGGAGAGCCGGTTTTATCAGTTTGATCGGGAACAATAATATTTAGCTCTTTGACGAATTTTCCCGTCGCGATTTCGCTCAACTGCTGAGTTGTAAACCCCCGGCTCAGCAATTCCTGTCGATAGCCTTTGATGGCTGCATTCAGTCGCTTTATCTCATTGGCGACTTCAATAATCAACGAGCCGGGAACAGCCCCTGCGGAAGCTTCCAGCCGCTTCTTTTTGGCTTCCGCCAACGTGATGTTCTGAGTGTCTTTAAACAGATTGGTCTGAGTCTGCTGTAACGTTTCACTGAGAATACGGATGGTATAAAGCACTTCTCCTGGGAGGACGGTATCACCCGGGTAATAATTCATTTTTTCCAGAACACCGTCGACGGGTGAAATGACTCCCCGATCACTGCGCCCGGGCCGATCCACAACCATTCCCGGAACCTGTAGTGTTTTCCAGTAGGTCTCGGGCAGAACAGATTTGACCTGCAGCCCCAGATTGGAAATCGCCTGATCGGAGAGGACGATCTTTTCCTGATCTGGAGCTTTTTTATTATCGGCCTGTTTCGTAGCCGCTGCCTGACGGCGCGAATTATCAGACGGTTTTTGCATTAGCAGCGGCATCCAGTGATCGCGCAATAGAAATCCTGCTACGATCAACACAACGAGAGCGATCCCCAGAGTGGGCTTTATCGACTGACCAGATATCTTCATGACTGTCCTTAATGCGTTCGCGGCTCGGTACGGTTATTTTCCGTTTTCTCCGTGTCGCGAGATCAGCTGGCATCAGAAAATGAGATATTTTCCGACGACAGAGTGGACAATGGATTGTGAGAACTTTTCGCTGCTTTACGGGAAAAATGCCCCGGATAGCAGTGAAAAAGACTTGACGCCAGAAGCAGAGGCAGGACAACCAGTCTCTGGATTAAGACTGTTGCCGCCTGTTAAGTCATGCTTAGATCAGAATTGCATGATGGCGGAGAAAGAGTGGCGAATCGGGATCGGGAGGCGCGCAGTCCTGCCCAAGCCAATCCGGTCCGGAAGCGGGAAGCGTTTCTGAAAATAGATCGGTCCCGGTTTCGTTCCACTGGAACGGGACGATCATATCTATCCTGATGTTGGATCGTGTTCCAGTCGTGAGATCCGAACTGTTCAGATAAACGGCAGAGGAATCGTGATGAAACGGGGATTCCAATTGATCGGAAGTTTGCCTGTCACGATTCTGCTGAGAGTGATTCTCATGTGCGTGGCAGTGACCTCCATGTGAATGAACATGCCCATGCTGTCCCTCAGCGGAAGGTGTATTAATATGAATATGAGGGCGTAAGTTGTGCCCTGCAGGTTCGTTACCAGCGTGCGAGTGCCCGAATGTAACTGACTGCGTCAGCAACACAAACGGCATCAGGAGCAGGGACACGATTCTACGATACATATTCATGGATTCCGAGAAAGACGAGACTTTACACTGATTCTAGCATTCAGATCAGTAAAGTCCAGATCCAGTCACAACAATCTAAACACACTTAAGCTGTGGCGGAATTGAAAAGAAGGGCTGACAGCAAACAATTCGGGGGAAGAAAAAGAGCCGCCGAGGAGAGTCGAACTCCTGACCTACGCATTACGAATGCGTTGCTCTGCCAACTGAGCTACGGCGGCGTTGAGATTCAGCTTGTCACTGATAGATTCCTCAGCCTCGGCAGAGGTTCGCCGGGCGGGAATCGTGGGGAGCCGGTTCCGGAAATGGGTTCCCGAACCGGGCTCTGGCGGTAGCATACCCCCTTTTTTCGGTTTACGAAAGGATTCGACCCGTTTTTCGTCTCCGAAAACCTGAATTCTCAGGCAGGTTTGACGCCTGTAATGACTGCCAGCCTGCTGTGAGAGCGACCGCAAAGTCTGTCAATGCTGTCAGCAACTGAAATCGGTTCAGGGACAAGACTTCAGATCGATGCGTGTTTATCCTTGCTGTCTGCGCGGGGGTTAGCCACAATCGAAGGAGAATGATTCCTACCCAGATTATCCAGCCGGAGAAAACCCATGCACAAACTGGCGACTGCCTGCCTGCTACTGACTGCACTGCTTCTGTCCCCTGCCCTCCTGTCAGCCGCCGATCCCCCGCTCGAATTTGAAGGCGTCACCGAAAAACATGTGATGATCCCCATGCGGGATGGCGTCAAGCTCTCAGCGTATCTGTATTTTCCCGACGGGAAAGGCCCCTGGCCGGTGTTGATGGAACAACGGTATGCCAGCCTGCGGAGTAAAGGGGGGCGGCTCTCTTTTGCTGAAATGGCCTCGCACGGTTATGTCGTGTGTGGCGTCAACTTCCGTGGCTCGCAGTTGTCTGAAGGAACCTGGGTCGGCTATCGCGATCTGCAGTGGGGCGAGAAACGGGACGGCTACGATGTCGTCGAGTGGCTGGCAGAACAGCCCTGGTCGACCGGTAAGATCGGCACCTTCGGCAGTTCGCAGGCCGGTTATGCACAGAATTATCTGGCGGTCACCCAGCCACCTCACCTGGTCTGTCAGTTCATGATCGATACCGGCCTCAGTCTGTACGATGAAGGTTATTTCATCGGCGGCGCTGCGAAACCGAATCGCTTCAAAGGGATGGATGCGGTCAGCCGCGTACCCGCCCACAACCGGGCGCTGATGAAAGAATGGTTCTCGCATCCCGACTACGATGACTACTGGAGAGCGGAAGATGCTTCTCTGCATTTCGACAAGATGAATGTTCCCTGCTTTACCG